>NZ_JAIWYM010000021.1:0-111335 GCF_020515595.1 Pseudomonas sp. MWU16-30323 | reverse complement strand
GTCAGCAGCCGTTACCGCAGCAACGGATATGCCCCCAACCCCCTCACCCCAATTTCACATTCATGGTAATCCGCGCGGTAAACACCAATTTCCCCTCCGCATCCAGCATCTCCACCGGCACCACCTTGTCACCCGCCGTTTGCCAATCAATCCCCTCACCATTGGCCGTCGCCGTCACGCTGCTCTTGGCCTTGGCCAGATACTCCACCGTCATCCCCTTGGGAATCCACCGCGCCCCGGCCGGCACAGAAACGTCCGTCATGGTGCCCGCCGCCAACTCCGCAGCGTTGCACATGGCAATCGCATGCACCGTCCCCAGGTGGTTGGTAATGGCCTTGCTGAACGGCACTTCCACCGAGGCAAACCCCGGACGCAGCTGGGTCATCAACGGATTGATGGTGCTGAAGTAGGGCGCCATCTGACACGCCAGTGTGCTGAACGCTTCGGGACCCACACTGTTGAACATGCTCAAAGCCTGACTCATGGTGCTGCCTCGCTGAGGGTGTGAGATTTACGGAATCTTGTTCCGTTACAGAATAATATTCTGTAACGGAACAGTATTCTGCCCATGGGAAATCTGTCAAGCTGCCCGGGCTTATCCTTTCTTCAACGATTGAGTTCGTGTTCAGCATGCAAACCCCGGATCTGCTCCAGCGTTGCTTCCCTGGCCGAAGGGCCGAATTGAAGCGCGACATCTTCAAGGCCGCCCTCGACCTGTTCAACGAGCAGGGCCTTGAAGCCACCACCATCGAGATGATTCGCGCGCGATGCGACACCAGCGTCGGCGCGATCTATCACCACTTCGGCAACAAGGAAGGCCTGGTCGCCGCGCTGTTTTTTACCGCGCTGGAGGACCAGGCCGAATTGCGTGGGCGCTATCTTGAGTCGGCCGAAACGGCGAAGGAGGGCGTGTACGCGCTGGTCCACAGCTATGTCGATTGGGTCGACAGCGAACCGCAATGGGCGCGTTTCCAGTACCACGCGCATTTCGCCGTGACCAAGGGGCCGTTCGCCGCCGAACTGGAAAGCCGTAACCAGGCGCGCAATGCCGTGCTGAAGGATTGGATGGCGCTGCCTGGGCGTAGTGATCAGCTCAACCAGGTACCCGCCGAACTCTTGCCATCACTGATTATCGGCCAGGCCGACAGCTATTGCCGCGCCTGGCTGGCCGGCCGGTCAGTCAGCAGCCCGCGGGTTTACCGGGAAGCCCTGGCCGAGGCCGCGTGGCGTGCGGTGGGCGGTGCTTAGGGCGCCGTTACGCGCACGGCACCGGCGTCATCGCTACCTGGTAGCGCTCGTCAAAATCATCCGCCAACTGGGCCAGCGTCACCTCGCCCAAGCGCTGCAGGAGCAACGCCTGGGCGTCATCAAAGGCCTGGTTCAGCGCTGCGTTAACGGCCCATTGCGGATGATCAGTGGACAAGCCGACGGCAAAGATCGACGACGTGCCGAGGGCATTGTGGATGTCCAGCAGGGTGATTTCACTCAAGGGTTTGCCCAGGCTCCAGCCGCCCTGATGACCTTTTTCTGAACGCACATAACCCTTCTCCTTGAGCAGGCCCAGGGTGCGGCGCACCACCACCCATTGGTGCCGAGCATCTGCGCGATGGTCTCCGAGGTGGCGCGTTCCTCGTGACGGCCCATGTGGATCAGCACGTGGAGCATGCGCGAAAGTCGAGTGTCTATCGTGGGCGGCAGCTACGCCGGAATGTCCGCTGGGCTTCAACTGGCGCGGGCTCGGCGCAAGGTGCTGGTGATCGATGCCGGGCAGCGGCGCAATCGGTTTGCGGCCACCTCCCATGGTTTCCTCAGTCAGGATGGCCAGCCGCCGGAGCTGATCGCCGCCGAAGGGCGAGGGCAGTTGATGGCGTATCCGACGGTGACCTGGGTGCAGGACACCGCCGTTGAAGCGACCCAGCGCCAGGACGGTTTCGTGGTGCAAACCCGCTGCAACGGTGGGTTCAACGCTAAGCGCCTGATTCTCGCCACCGGCGTGGTGGATGAGTTGCCCGAGGTGGAAGGGCTGAAGGCGCGCTGGGGCAAGCATGTGTTTCATTGCCCGTATTGCCACGGCTACGAGTTGAATCAAGGCCGCATCGGCGTGCTGGCGACTTCGCCGCTGGCGATGCATCACGCCATGCTGCTGCCGGATTGGGGCACCACCACGCTGTTTACCAACGGCGTCTTTGTGCCGGATGCCGAGCAGCAGGCGCAACTGGATCGGCGTGGGGTCAGCGTCGAACGCTCGGCGGTGCGGCGGATTGTCGGGGAGCGGGCGGATGTGGAATTGGCCGACGGCCGGGTGATCAACCTGGACGGTATTTTCACCCTGTCCCGAACGCGCATGGCCAGCCCGTTGGCCGAGCAGTTGGGGTGTGAGTTTGTCGAAGGACCGACCGGGCCCTATTTGCTGACCAACGAGACGCGCCAGACCACGGTGCCCGGCGTGTTTGCCTGCGGTGATGCCAACCTGGCCGGCGGCTCGGTAGCGCTGGCGGTGGGCGAGGGCGTGCGCGCCGGGGTGGGCGCGCACTTTTCGATGATCTTCAACTGAGGTCAGCGCACCAGGCACGGCCGCTTGTTATCGAACGTCCAGCCCGGAATCATGAACTGCATCGCCACGCTGTCATTACGCGCCCCCAGGCCCATGCCTTTGTACAGCTCATGGGCGTGGGCCACGGCGTCCATGTCGATGTCCACGCCCAGGCCCGGTTTGGTCGGCACCTTGATATGCCCGTCGACAATCTTCAATGGAGCCTTGGTCAACCGCTGGCCGTCCTGCCAGATCCAGTGCGTGTCGATGGCGGTGATTTCCCCCGGCGCGGCGGCGGCCACCTGGGTGAACATCGCCAGGGAAATGTCGAAGTGATTGTTGGAATGCGAGCCCCAGGTCAGGCCCCATTCGTGGCACATCTGCGCGACCCGTACCGAGCCCTGCAGGGTCCAGAAGTGCGGATCGGCCAGGGGAATATCCACGGACTGCAACTGGATCGCGTGACCCATTTCCCGCCAGTCGGTGGCGATCATGTTGGTGGCGGTTGGCAGCCCGGTGGCACGGCGGAATTCGGCCATGACTTCACGCCCGGAGTAACCGTTTTCCGCACCGCAAGGGTCTTCGGCGTAGGCCAGTACGTGGTGCTGGTCGCGGCACAGGGTGATGGCTTCTTTCAGTGACCAGGCGCCATTGGGGTCCAGGGTGATGCGCGCATCGGGGAAGCGCTCGGCCAGCGCCGTGACCGCTTCGATTTCTTCGGCGCCGCGCAGTACGCCGCCCTTGAGCTTGAAGTCATTGAAACCGTATTGCGCCTTGGCCGCCTCAGCCAGACGCACGATGGCTTCGGGGGTCATGGCTTGTTCATGCCGCAGGCGGAACCAGTCTTCGGCATGGTCTTCACTGCGATAGGCCAGGTCGGTTTGCTGGCGATCACCGATGTAGAACAGATAGCCAAGCATCTTCACTGCGTCGCGTTGCTGGCCTTCGCCGAGAAGGGCCGCCACTGGGACTTCAAGAAACTGGCCGAGCAAGTCCAGCAGTGCAGCTTCCATCGCCGTGACGGCATGGATGGTGATGCGCAGGTCAAACGTCTGCAAACCCCGGCCCGCCGAATCCCGCGCGGCGAAGGTCTGGCGCATGGCATTGAGGATGCTCTGGTACTGGCCGATGGGCTTGCCGATCACCAGGCTGCGGGCGTCTTCCAGGGTTTCGCGAATGCGTTCGCCGCCGGGCACTTCACCGACGCCGGTACGGCCGGCGCTGTCGGTAAGGATCACGATATTGCGCGTGAAAAACGGCCCGTGGGCGCCGCTGAGGTTGAGCAGCATGCTGTCGTGGCCGGCCACCGGGATGACTTGCAGGCCGGTAACGACTGGGGCGCCATTGGCGTGGTGCTGGTGTTCTGTGTTCATCGTGGAGTCCTTATTTGCTCAAGACGGGGGCGGGTTGCAGCACGCTGCGGGTGGTCGGGCCGGGCAGTGTCCTGGCGAAAAACACCAGGATGGCCGCAAGGATCGAAGTGCCCGCCAGGCCATACAGGCCGCCCTGGATCGAGCCGGTGGTCTGTTCCAGGAAGCCAAAGGTGGTGGGCGCGACAAACCCGCCGAGGTTACCGATGGAGTTGATCAACGCGATCACCGCTGCGGCAATGCGTGCATCCAGGTAACCCTGGGGAATCGGCCAGAACAGCGAGGACGCCGACTTGAAGCCAATCGCCGCAAAGCAGATGGCGATAAAGGCAAAGATCGGCCCGCCGGTGGTGGACAGGAACATCCCGACCGCAGCGATCAACAATGCCGCAGCGACCCACGCTTGCTGGAACTTGAACTTGCCTGCCAGTGCGGCGAAGGCGTACATCGCGATGATGGAAATCAACCACGGGATCGAGTTGTAGAAACCCACCTGGATGTCGCTCAGGTCGCCCATTTTCTTGATGATGCTCGGCAGCCAGAAGGTGGCGGCGTAAATGGTCAGCTGGATGCAGAAGTACAGGGCGCAGAACAGCATGATCTGGCGGTCCTTGAGCAGCTTGCCCAGGGTCGGCTTGACCGTGGTGGCGGCGTCACGCTCGCGCTGTTCGCGGTCGATCTCGCCCACCAGCGCATCCTTTTCTTCAAGGCTGAGCCACTTGGCGTCGTGGGGCTTGGAGTCGAGCCAGAACCACACGAAAAAGCACAGCAGTACCGACGCCATGCCTTCAATGATGTACATCCACTGCCAGCCGTGCAGGCCAAGGCCGGTGATTTGCAACAGCACGCCGGACAAGGGGCCGGAGATCAGCGAGGCGAGGGCCGAGCCGCTGAGGAAAATCGCAATCGCCTTGCCGCGTTCGACACCGGGCAACCAGCGGGTGAAGTAGTAGATCACCCCAGGGAAGAAGCCGGCTTCGGCCACGCCCAGCAGGAAGCGCAGGATGTAGAAGTGGGTTTCGTTCTGGATGAAGGCCATCAACGTCGCGGTGATGCCCCAGGTGAACATGATGCGGGTCAGCCAGATGCGTGCGCCGACTTTTTGCAGAAGCATGTTGGACGGTACTTCGAACAGCGCGTAGCCGATGAAAAACAACCCGGCGCCGAAGCCGTAGGCGGCGGCACCAATGCCCAGGTCGTGCTCCATATGGGTACGCACAAAGCCGATGTTGACGCGGTCGATGTAGTTGACGATGAACATGATCACGAAGAGCGGGAGCACGTGGCTCTTCACTTTCTTGATCGCGCGGGCCAGGACCGGGTCGGTGGCGGGCGCAGCTGTCGCAGGGCTGGAAGAGGTCACGAGGTCAAACTCCCACTGATTATTGTTGTGCGGGGACGTGCTTGGGTTACCAGAGATGTCTGACAACTTGATAGACATCATACAACTGCAATTTCAGAGATGGCAACCCTTTGTAGGAGCGAGCTTGCTCGCGAAAAGCCTCAATGATTACGCGGTAATATTGATTTTTTGCGGTGCGGCGGGCTTTTTCGCGAGCAAGCTCGCTCCTACAGGTATTTGTTTGTTGTCATACAAGTTGGTTCGTTTAAGAATGCTAGTATTGCCAGGCGCCCTTGAACGGAATTCCTGATGCAAAACCCCAGCTCGGCACCTCATCGCAAGCGCTCCCCGGGCCTTGCTCACGACATCGTCACCGCGTTGACCCAGCAGATTCTCCTGGGGCAAATGGCACCGGGTGAAAAACTGCCGTCCGAATCGGCCATCGTGGGTGAGTACGGCGTCAGTCGCACGGTGGTGCGCGAAGCGCTCTCCAAATTACAGGCCGCCGGGCTTGTCGAAACCCGCCATGGTGTCGGCACCTTTGTGCTGGCGCGTGACGAACGCCAAGGCCTGCACCTGACCCATGACACCGCCGCCAGCGTGCGCGGCATTCTTGAGCTGCGCATGGGCCTGGAGACTCAAGCGGCCGCACTGGCGGCCCTGCGCCGCACCGACGAACAACTGCAGCAGATGCGCCAGGCACTGGATGATTACCAGGACTCACTGGCCAACAACGACAGCGCTGTTGAGCCGGATGTGCGTTTTCACCGCCTGATCGCCCAAGCCACCGGCAACACCTATTTCACCGACGTGATTTATCACCTGGGCAACTCGGTCATCCCGCGTACCCGAATCAACGCTGAAGAACGCGGCGACGCGGACCTGATGGAGTTGGGGCGGCTGGCAAACCTTGAGCACGAGGCGATCCTGAAAGCCATTCGCCGACAGGACCCGGATGCCGCCAGAGCCGCCATGCTGTTGCACTTGAGCAACAGCCTGGAGCGGATGACGGGAGAGTAGCCTCGCCAGGGGCATTTTCTTCAATACCGCGATCCGTCTTCCCCTTAAGGTTCCGCTCATACCTGCACAACAACAAGGAACTGCAATGAGCTTGATCATCTCCATGGCCGCCTTCGCCCTGGCCACCTCCATCACCCCGGGACCGGTGAATGTGGTGGCCCTCAGTTCAGGCGCGCGCTTTGGGTTTGCCGCCAGCCAGAAGCATGTGGCCGGGGCGGCGCTGGGATTTACTTTGCTGTTGGTGCTGATTGGCCTGGGGCTGCATGAGGTGCTGGTGCGCTGGCCGCTGCTGACCCAGTTGATTCAGTGGGGCGGGGTGGCCTTCCTGTTGTACATGGCCTGGAAACTGGCAGTGGACGATGGGCGCCTGGAGGCCGACGGTACGGCTACGGCGCCCTCGATGCTGTATGGAGCAATCATGCAGTGGCTCAACCCCAAGGCCTGGTTGGCGTGTGTGGCGGGCATGGGGCTGTTTGTCGCCGATGGTGATGCCCGGCAAGTCTGGCTGTTTGCGGCGATCTACCTGGTGATTTGCTACCTGTCGGTGGCGTGCTGGGCCTACGCAGGCACATTCCTGCGGCGCTACCTGAATAATCCGCAGGGCGTGCGCCTGTTCAATCGCTCGATGGCGGCGTTGCTGGTGGCCAGCGTGGGATATTTACTGCTCGCCTGAATCAGCCGCGATACTGCCCGGGCGTTGCCGCCAGATGCTGTTTGAACGTGCGCTGGAAATGCGCCTGGTCAGAAAAGCCAGCCGCCAGTGCGACGTCGGCAATCAACTGGCCGCTGCGCAACTGGGTGCGGGCAAACTGAATACGGCGATTGACCAGAAACGCGTGGGGCGTCATGCCGTAATACTGCTTGAACGCGCGGATCAGGTACGACGGCGACAGTTCCGCTGCCTGGCAAATGTCTTCGAGCTTCAGGGCCTCGGTGCAATGTTCGCGGATATAGTCGGCGGCCCGCTCCAGCTTGTGATTGACCTCGCGCACCGGGGTCTCCGACGGGTTGAGGCGTTGCTGCACCTCGGTGAAAAAACTCACCACTGCACTCTGCTTGTGCAGGTGTTCGGCGTGGTTGTCCACCAGCACCTCATACAGCTCGTTCAGCCCGCGGTACAACGCGACATCCGTGGTGTGGGTGGCGGTGAACGGCCGAAAGTCCTGGTCCTTGCTGAAACCCAACTGGTGCTGCAGGTCGGTCAGCCAGGCCGTATCGATATACAGCATGTGATAGGACCAGGGCAGATCATCAATGGGGTTGCAGGCGTGGACATCTCCGGGGTTCATCAAGACCACGGTGCCGGTGCTGATCTTGAAAGTCGATGCCCCATGGATGTACAGGCTCTGCCCGGCCGTGATCGCACCGATGGAAAAGTGTTCGTGGGCGTGGCGGGTGTAGCAGACCTTCCTCCCATCGGCGATGGTGCGGGCCTCAATGAACGGCAGGCGTTCATCGCGCCAGAAGGAAGGGGCAGTCGGTTTGAGGGGCGATCGCATCACTACAAGTCTCACCGGGAAACAATGAAGTGAATAATTACACAGAACCCGGCCTGTAACGTTTCATTTCATGGTTTCGGGCTCCATTCTGCGCAGGAAACCGACCCGCGGGTCCGTGCCGCTGATGGCGTCTGCCAGGGACAAGGGTTGTTTCGCCGCGGCTCGCGCCTCATCGGCGCCTACCAGCAAGTGCTGGTCAATCACAATGCTGGCAATGGCCAGGCTGCGTGGTGAGGTGAAGGTGTTGGGCACCGCAGGGCGAGGCCCATAGACGTCAGGCAGTCCGGCAAAGCGTTGGGCGATGACGTGTGCTTGTTGCTGCCCGTTGGGGCGCGTGCCGCGGGCGTAGGCTGCCCAGTCGATCGGGAGCGTACTGCCCTGGGTATTGCCGGTGCGCAGGGCCTGCTCGAACATTTGAACGCTCAGGCCCGGTAGTGGGGCAACCTTCAATTGCTTGGGGAGAAACTCATAGAAGCGCTTGTCGCCGGCGTACTGGCACAACACCAGCACCCCGAATCGCCCGATGCCCGCTGGTTGCCCGCCAGCGCTGGGGCGCAGCGTTCGCAGGCGATGGAATTCCAGGTTGCCATATTCCATGCCTTCACGACTCAGCAGAGGCAGTTGTGACATCCAATACATGATCGACTGCAGCAGCGCTGCGCGCACCGCCGTGTAGCGCTTCTCGAACTCGGCGGCGAAGGCGGAGTGGATCGACCCCAACTCATTGAACCGTAACGCCATGCTGGGGAAATCAATGTCCTTGAGGGTGGAACGCCATTGCGTCGTGCCCTTGGTCAGCTTGCCTGCCATGTGCAACTGAACCAGCGAAACGGAGGTGTTGCCGGCGATGCCCGGCTCGGGTCCGGTACCAGGCCTGGCTTGCCACTGCATGACCAATCGCTCCAGGTCAGTGTTGCCGGCAAACACCCGTTGAAGGTCCTGCAAGGCCATCTCATACAGGCTGATATGCCCGTTCTTCAACAACTCGGAACTGACCTGCAACAGATTGATCTGTTCGTTCAACGCGGCAATGGCGCGATTCTTTTCGGTGGTGTCTCGGGCATTCGCGCTTTTGGCCAGCACCCCGTTGGCCACGGCCCAGTCGGTAATCGGCAGGCTGCCCCGGCGGACCCTGCGGGAAGGAATGATGAAGTAGATCAGCGCCCTGAAGTCAGCGAAGCTCATGGTCCGTGATGCGCCTGGTGTTTCAGCTTCGATCAGGTCTACGTATTGCTTGAAATGCACCCAGATATGCGAACTCATGTACGACACCTCATCAGGGATGTATCGCACCAGCAGCTCCGGGGCGACACCCGCCAGCAGCAAGTGTGCGGCCATGGGCACGGCGTTGGTGCGCAACACTTTGAACTGGACCATGGCTTCTACGACGCCACGTACTTCATCGAAGGTCAGGCCCCAGTTGTGGGAATCCGTCAGGTCGTAACCCGCGACGGTGGCCCGTCGCGTGCCGGCATTCGCGTCCAGGCTGAGAATCAGTGCGGCGAACAACAGTGCGTTGCGGCTGGCACGGGTGTTCGCGGCGCCGGCATGTTCACCGTACCAGCCCACGGTTTCTGACAGCCGCGCGGCCAGCGCCTGGGCCAGGGGCGACGCCAACAGTTGGTGCAGCAGCAGATCAGCCTCGGCGCGCACTTGGTCGCGGTTTTTTTCGCCGACGATCGGTTCGCTCAGGTAGTCGAATAGTTTTATGTCCGGGTTGGGCAGGAAGGCGGCGACGGTCTGCAGCACCTGGGTGCGTTGCGCCGCCAGCAGTGGCATCACCTGCAATGCCCGCCAGTAGTTGCCGTGCCGGGGCGGCTTGAGTATCGCAATGTCCAGCAGGCGTGCGGTGATGTGCGCTTCGTCACGGGTGCCTGGTATTGCCATCTGGTACAGGTTAAGTAACTGTCGCAGGCTGACTTGGCCATCGGTGCTGATGCGACCGCCGGATTGGCGGGCCAGCTCCAGCAAAGGTTCGGCCATCGCGGTCAGGCTTGAAAGGGGTGTGTCGATACGGGTAAGTACCTTGGGGGTGTCGTCCAGCGCATGACCACTGAGGTCACCGTCCGCGTTCAGCACGTATTCCCGGGCCGAGTTGAACTGGCGGCTGGCGCTCAGGCGTTGGAAGGTCGCTTCCTGGCGCAGGCCTGCGAGCAATTGCGCGCCTTTGTCGACCAGCGCGGAAAAGGGCGAGTCCAGGGCCAGGTTGAAGGTCATGTCCAGGGTGCTGTTGAGCTGTGTATCGAGGGTGATCGACTTGAGTGCTGCCCGCATGGTGTAGCGGTCGTTGAGCACCGCGATATGCCGCGTGTGTTTGCTGACGGCCATCAACGAGTGCGCCGCCGAGCTGACATAGGGAAACGTGGCAACGGTGGTGGCGCGCAGTTGTTCGATCAGGGCCTGGGCTTCCTCAGCGCTGGCGGGGCGGGGTAGGCGATACACCGTCATCAGCGCCGCCAGCGTGAGGCTGGCGTCCGGCAATATGTCGGTATGGGCGAGATTGGCCAAGCGCTCGAGTTCGTCCCATTGCTGGTTCAGCGGCGAGTTGCTGGAGCGATCCCGGGGCGAGGTGTTGACCTCTCGCGCGCCGGTCATGGCAATCACTGCTTTTTGGTCGACGGAGTAGCGGTAGGTGGTTACTGCGCCTTGACTCGACGGGTTGAGGCTTGCGAATTCTTCCCCTTGCGTCACGGTGTCAAGCAGTTGTGCCGCGTCCTTTAACGTGCTCGACAACATCGAGTCTGATTCCAGGGTGCAGCGTTGCAGGTAGAGCTGAAGCCAATCGAAAGGCGGGCTGCCGTTTGTGCTCTGCCCCAGCAGGGCCTGCAGCGCGTCGGCCAGTTGCTGGTAATCCCGTTGCTCCTCGGTCAGGCGCTTGCGCAGGGTTGATTTGAGGCGCCCGCTTTCATCGACACCGGGTAGCGTGTCAAGGGTGTGGATTTCTTCGAGAATGACCTGGGCCTGCAAATGGTTGGTCGGTACCGGATAGCCGTAGAACGGCAATATCAGATTCAGGGGCAATGCCCGCGAACGAGGCTCAGCGGGGTTTTCCATGTACCGCAAGCCGGCGTTGACCGGGTCGATAACCTGCACTACTTCCAGGATCGGGGTCGCGACGCGCCACCAGTCGGAGTCTTTGTCCAGGGTGAAGGTGTACGGTGTTTTGACCGTGCCTTCCAGGATCGTGGCCTGCAAATCGCCGCCCCGAAACACCAGGCTCGCCAGTTCCAGGTCATGGTGCGAGGCCCACTCACGGAAGGCTCGGCGGCCGATGGCATCGCAGAAGAGCCGCGCCCACTGACCGAGCATGCTGTGTTCGGGCACGTTGACCAGGATGGGGTCGGTGGCGGGCGTGGTGCCTTGGCCAACCAGGCTGATCAAGCCCGCGATCAGCTGCGCGATCAGCACTTGGTCATCCTTGAGGCGCAATGCCTGGCGCTTGATCAGGTCCAGGGCGGAGGGCGAAATATTCTTCAACAGGTGGGACAGAAAGGGTAAGTCATCCATGGCGTTCAGGCTCTGTGCAAGGTCGCCCACGTGCTGTGGGCGACCGGAGCCTGCATCGTCGGCTGGGCCGGACAAGAACAAAAGACGTACCTTCCTGATGGGGTGTAGCACGAGTCGACTGCCGTTGCAGGCGCTACGGCAGTCTGGCGTTTGGGCTCAAAAATCCCAGCGGGTCGCCAATTGCAGGCTGCGCGGCTCGCCGTAGAAACCGGTGCCGAAGTTGCCCAGGCCGGTGTAGTACTTTTTGTCGAACAGGTTCTTCACGTTCAACGTGGTGCTCAAGTGCTCGTTGAAGCGGTAGCGCGCCATCACGTCCACCAGGAAGTAGCTGTCCTGGGTGATGCGTGAGTTGTGGCCGAAATTCATCGAGTCATTGGGATCGGGCTGGAACACATTGCCGAAGAACTCGCTCTGCCAATTCACGCCACCACCCACGGTCAGGTTTTCCAGAGCGCCGGGCAGCCGATAGGTGTTGAACAGCCGCACCACTTGCTGCGGCGTGGTGGTTTGCAGCACGGAGCCATAGACGTAATCGCCGTTGGCGTCACGGCTGTGCTGGTAGGTGTAGCCCGCCGAGACGTTCCAGCCGTCCAGCACTTCACCGGCCAGTTCGACTTCAAAGCCCTTGGTGGTGGCGCCGGCAATCGGTCGATACACCGAGTCGGTCTCAAACCCGGAAACGTACTGCGCGACGTTGTCCTGTTCGATGCGGAATGCGGCGAAGCTGGCGTTCAGGCGGCCGTCGAAAAACGCTGCCTTGAGCCCGGCTTCGTAGGTGTCGCCTTCAATCGGATCGAGCAACTTGCGGTCGGCGTCCTTGCTGTTCTGCGGCTTGTAGATCTTGGTGTAGCTGGTGTAGACCGACCAGGTGTCATTGAGGTCATAGACGATGCCGGCATAGGGCGTGACCACGCCCGACTGGCGATAGGTCATACGGTTGTCGGCCTTGGTCGGGTCGTAGAAGTCGGTGTTGTCGGTGCCGCTGAAGTTGCTGACGCGGGTACCCAGGATCACCGACAGGTCATCGGTGGGTTTCAAACGCGTGGCCAGGTACGCGCCGGTCTGGCGTTGCACGATGTCGTTCTGGCCGCTGCGGGGAATGTCTGGCTTCGGGTATTCGCCGCGCCAGTCGTAAATGCTGCCACCCACGGGCGGGTAGATCGAGCCGTACACCGGCACGTCCTGTTTCGAGCGGGTGGCCATGAAGCCCATGATCAATTCATGCTCGCGCCCGAACAGGCTGAAGGGGCCATTGAGGTTGATGTCCAGGGTGTTTTGCACCTGGTCACCCTTGTACTTGCCCATGAACATGTACATCCCGTCGCCCGTGACCGGGTCCGGGTTGCCGCCGCTGGCGGAGGCGAGCAGGGTGTCGTGCTGGCTGCGCTTGCGATCGAGGCTGATTTTCAGCGACCAGTCGTTCGCGAGCTTTTGTTGCACCGAGGCAAACAGGGTCTGGTTCTGGAAGTCGCGGCGGCTCCAGTCGGCGGCCGGGTTGAAGGAACGCGAGAAGTCGGTGCGCGAACCGTTGCTGAAGTACATCGGGAAACCGGTCCAGCTGGCGCCACGGGAGCGGGTGTCCTGCTGGTCGATGCCGAAGGTCAGCAGGGTGTCCGGCGTCAGGTCCGCTTCGAGAATGCCGTAGGCGATGTCCTTGGTGTTCTGGTAGTGGTCCAGGTACGACTGGCGATCCTGATGCACCCCGACGAAGCGCCCGCGCACGTTGCCGGCGTCGGTCAGTGGCCCGGAAATATCGCCTTCGGTGCGGTAGTTGTCCCACGAGCCGAACGTCTGCGTGACCGAAGCCTTGAAGTCCCGGGTGGGCTTTTTGCGAATCAGGTTGACCGTCGCCGAAGGATCACCGGAGCCAGACATCAGGCCCGCCGAGCCCTTGATGATTTCCAGGCGGTCATACACCGCCATGTCGGTGCTGGTGGTGCCGTAGTCATACACGCCGTCGTAGGTGGAGTTGACCCCGTCATACTGGAAATTGGTGATCGGCAGGCCGCGGCTGGAAAACTCCCAGCGCTCGCTGTCGTAGTTCTGCACGCTCACGCCGGGCGCACGACGCAGGGTGTCGGCGATGCTGGTGGAACCCTGGTCATCCATTTGCTGGCGGGTGATGACCGTCACCGATTGCGGTGTCTCGCGCATCGACAGCGCCAGGCCGGTGGCCGAGGCCATGGCGCCGGTGGTGTAGGAGTGAGTGTCTTCGGTGGTGGCGCCCAGGCCTTCGCCGGAGATGGTGGTGGCGCCCAGTTCCAGGGCGCCGGTGTTGGCCGGAATCAACTCCAGCACGTAGCCGTTGTTGCCCTGGGACACGGCCTGCAAGCCGCTGCCTTGCAACAGCCGTTGCAAACCGCTGGCCGGGGTGTAGCTGCCGTTGAGGCCCGGGCTGGTTTTGCCGCTGGCCAGGCTGTTGTGGCCGGCGAAAAAGATCCCTGACTGCTCGGCGAAGCTGTTCAGCACGTTGACCAAAGAACCCGCGGCGATGGTGTAGTGGCGGGCCGTTTCCTGAGTCGACGGCGACTCGGCGGCTTGCGCGTCGAGCGCGCCCAGGCACAACAAGGTAGCAGTAACAGCCAGCGCCAGCGGGCGTAAAGTGAAGCGAGCGGGTTGCGACATGAACATTCCCTTTGGATCAAATCGATCGGCGAATTGAAAGCATCTGCTGGGTTAACCGAACGAGTTTTGGAAAAGGGAACTGACGGCTGAAAGTTTTTATGTGCTTGGGTGTTTGGGCCTGACCGTGACCCACCACGGCATGAGTATGTCGACCTGAATCGGCAGCGCAGCCTGTAGCAGGCGCAGTGCGTGGTCGCTGTCTTTGAGGGGAAACGAGCCCATTACCGGCAATTGCGCCACCGCCGGATCACAGCCCAGGTGGCCGGGGCGATAACGGTTGAGCTCGGCGACCAGTTGGCCAAGCGGCAGATTGTCGGCCAGCAGCACGCCACGGCTCCAGGCCTCACGGGTGGCGGATGCGGGTGAATTGAGGTTGAACCCGTCGCGGGTGAAGGCCACTTGTTGCCCGGCCTTGATGATTCGTTCTTGCTGGCTGGCGGCGGTGCGCACTTCGACCCGGCCTTCAAACACATTGAGCACGGTGCTCGCGCCGTCCTGCAACACGCTGAAGCGGGTGCCGAGTGCCCGCAGGCGACCCTGTTCAGTCTCCACCAGAAACGGGCGGTTCGGGTCCTTGGCGGTCTCGATCAGCACTTCGCCGAAGCGCAGGTGCAGCAAGCGCTGGCCGCGGTCAAAACGTACATCCAGGGCGCTCAAGGCGTTCAGCCACAGGCGGCTGCCATCGTCCAGCAGCGCTTCGCGGGTTTCGCCGTCGGCGGTAGCGTAGTCGGCACTCCAACCCCCTACCAACCGGGGCAGGGCAGTGTGGCGCCAAGTGCCCCAGGCCAGGGTTGAACCGGCGCACAGCACCAGCAGGGTCTTGAGCGTCTGGCGCCGAGAGCTGCGCAATGCACGGCTGGCGCTGTGGCATTGCTCGGTCAGCGGCGCAAAGCGTTGGCTGACCCGCTCTACGTAACCCCAGGCAGCCTGGTGTTCCGGACTTTGTCCGAGCCATGCCCGCCAGTGCTGGGCAGCCTCTGGCTGATCCTGCAGGCGCACGTACCATTGGGCAGCCTGTTCCAGGCTGGCATGGCTGAGTTTTCCGGGGCTGGTCACTCCACGAGCATCCCGTCCAGTTCCGCTTCCAGCGCCGCGCAATGCAGCAGCGCCTGGGCCAGGTATTTTTTCACCATCCGTTCGCCCACCCCGAGTTGCTCACCGATCTGCTTGTAGGGCATGCCGTGCAACTGCGCCAGTAAAAACGCTTCGCGCACCTTGTGGGGCAGTCGGGCGAGCATGGCGTCCACTTCGTAAAGGGTTTCGACGATGATCGCCCGCTGCTCCGGCGACGGTTGCAGCGCTTGCGGCCGATCCGCCAGGCTTTGCAGCCACGCTTGTTCCAACTGGCGCCGGCGCCAGTGATCAATGCACAGTCCCCGGGCGATGGTGGCCAGGTAGGAGCGCTCCCGCGTCTCATCGGCGTCGGCAGGCGGACGCTTGAGCACCCGGATAAACGTGTCGTGGGCCAGGTCCGCCGCATCCCAGCGATTGCTCAGGCGTCTGCGCAGCAGGCCCAGCAGCCAGGAATGGTGATTGCCGTAGAGGTCGCTGAATGAGGTGGGCGAGGTCGACACAGTATCCATGTGGCGTAGAAGCCTTGGCGTAAATAAGAATTGGTCGCGATTAAACCAAAGGGCCAGGCACTGCGCAAATGATATTGGTTTGCTTTTGGGCAAGAAGGACCCGAGCGCCCGTAGCAGCTGTCGAGCCCAGCGAGGCTGCGTCCGGAGCGCCCCGGTGCAATGCCTGGCTCGATAACACGGGTGCGGCCAACGCAGCCTCGCTGGGGCTCGACAGCTGCTACGGTGGTTCTGTTACTAGGGGCCGGGCACCAAAAACGCGGCCTCCAGCAGTTGCCGGGTGTAGGCATGCTGGGGGTTGGCGAAGATCGCGGGTGCATCTCCCTGTTCAACCGCCTGCCCGTGCTTGACCACCATCAGCTGGTGACTCAAGGCCTTGACCACCGCCAGGTCGTGGCTGATGAACAGGTAGGTCAGGTTGTACTTGGCTTGCAGGTTGCGCAGCAGTTCCACCACCTGGCGCTGCACGGTACGGTCGAGGGCTGAGGTGGGTTCATCCAGCAAAATCAGCCGTGGCTTGAGCACCAACGCGCGGGCGATAGCGATGCGCTGGCGTTGGCCTCCGGAAAATTCGTGGGGGTAGCGATTGCGGGTTTCCGGGTCCAGGCCCACTTCCTTGAGCGCGGCGATAATCGCTGCTTCCTGCTCGGCAGCAGTCCCCATCTTGTGGATGCGCAGGCCTTCGCCGACGATCTCGCTCACGCACATGCGCGGGCTCAGGCTGCCAAACGGGTCCTGGAACACCACCTGCATTTCCCGCCGCAAGGGTCGCACCTGCTGCTGGCTGAGTTTGTCCATCTGATGGCCTTCGAAGCGAATGCCACCCTTGCTCGCAATCAGCCGCAAAATCGCCAGGCCCAAGGTGGATTTGCCCGAGCCACTTTCACCGACGATGCCGAGTGTCTGGCCCTGGGGCAGGCTGAAGTTGATGCCGTCCACCGCCTTGACGTAATCGACTGTGTTGCGCAGGAAGCCTTTCTTGATCGGGAACCAGACCTTCAGGTCATCGACTTCCAGCAACGGTGGGCCGATTTCATTGGTGGCAGGGCCGCCGCTGGGCTCGGCTGCCAGCAGCTCCTGGGTGTACGGATGCTGCGGCGACTGGAACAGGGTTTCGCATTCGGCCTGTTCGACGATGCAGCCTTTTTGCATCACGCATACCCGGTGGGCAATGCGCCTGACCAGGTTCAAGTCGTGGCTGATCAACAGCAAGGCCATGCCCAGGCGCGCCTGCAATTCCTTGAGCAGCTCCAGGATCTTCAACTGCACGGTGACGTCGAGTGCCGTGGTCGGTTCGTCGGCAATCAGCAGCTCGGGTTCATTGGCCAGGGCCATGGCGATCATCACCCGCTGGCGCTGGCCGCCGGACAGCTCGTGGGGCAAGGCCTTGAGGCGCTTGTGGGGCTCGGGGATGCCCACCAGTTCCAGCAACTCCAGGGTGCGTTGGGTGGCGACCTTGCCGGTCAATCCCTTGTGCAGGCCGAGCACTTCGTTGATCTGCTTCTCGATGGAGTGCAGCGGGTTCAGCGAGGTCATCGGCTCCTGGAAAATCATCGCAATCCGGTTGCCACGAATATGCCGGATGGTCTTTTCTTTCAGGGTCAGCAAATCGTGGTTGGCGTACTGGATCGTCCCCGAGGGGTGACGCGCCAGCGGGTACGGCAACAGGCGCAGGATCGAGTGCGCCGTGACCGACTTGCCCGAACCGCTTTCGCCCACCAGCGCGAGGGTTTCGCCGCGCTTGATATCGAAGCTGACATTGTTCACCACACGCTGCTGGGTGTTGCCTACGACGAACTCGACGGAGAGGTCGCGGACTTCGATCAGATTGTCCTGATTCATCTCATTTCCTCGGGTCGAAGGCATCGCGAGCGGACTCGCCGATAAACACCAGCAAACTCAACATGATCGCCAGCACGGCAAAGGCACTGATGCCCAGCCACGGCGCCTGCAGGTTGGATTTGCCCTGGGCCACCAGTTCACCCAGGGACGGCGAGCCGGCTGGCAGGCCAAAGCCCAGGAAGTCCAGGGCGGTGAGGGTGCCGATGGCGCCGGTCAGGATGAACGGCATGAAGGTCATGGTGGAGACCATGGCGTTGGGCAGGATATGGCGGAACATGATCGAGCCGTTCTGCATCCCCAGCGCCCGGGCCGCCCGTACGTATTCCAGGTTACGCCCGCGCAGGAATTCGGCGCGCACCACGTCCACCAGGCTCATCCAGGAAAACAGCAGCATGATCCCCAGCAGCCACCAGAAATTCGGCTGCACAAAACTGGCAAGGATGATCAGCAGGTACAGCACCGGCAAGCCGGACCAGATTTCCAGGAAGCGCTGGCCGGCCAGGTCGACCCAGCCGCCGTAGAAGCCCTGCAAGGCCCCGGCGATCACGCCGATGATCGAACTGAGTACGGTCAACGTCAGGGCAAACAGCACCGAAATCCTGAAGCCGTAGATCACCCGTGCCAGCACATCGCGGCCCTGGTCATCGGTGCCCAGCAGGTTGTCCCGTGAGGGCGGCGCGGGTGCAGGGACTTTCAGGTCGTAGTTGATGCTCTGGTAGCTGAACGGGATCGGTGCCCACAACGTCCAGGCCTCCTTGGCCTTGAGCAGCTCCTGGATATACGGGCTCTTGTAGTTGGCTTCCAGCGGGAATTCGCCGCCGAAGGTGGTCTCGGGGTAACGCTTGAGCGCCGGGAAGTACCAGTCGCCGTCGTAATGCACCGCCAGCGGCTTGTCGTTGGCGATCAGCTCGGCGCCCAGGCTCAGGCCGAACAGGATCAAAAACAGCCACAGCGACCACCAGCCACGCTTGTTGGCCTTGAAGCGCTCGAACCGGCGACGATTGAGGGGGGATAGATTCATCTCAATGCTCCCGGCTGGCGAAGTCGATGCGCGGATCGACCAGGGTGTAGGTGAGGTCACCGATCAGTTTCACCACCAGCCCCAGCAGGGTGAAGATAAACAGCGTGCCAAACACCACCGGATAGTCGCGGTTGATCGCCGCTTCAAAGCTCATCAGGCCCAGGCCGTCAAGGGAGAAGATCACTTCCACCAGCAACGAGCCGGTAAAGAAGATGCCGATAAAGGCCGACGGGAAGCCGGCAATCACCAGCAGCATCGCGTTGCGAAACACATGGCCGTAGAGCACGCGGTGGTTGGTCAGGCCCTTGGCCTTGGCGGTGACCACGTACTGTTTGTTGATCTCGTCCAGAAAGCTGTTTTTGGTGAGCAGGGTCATGGTCGCGAAGTTGCCGATCACCAACGCCGTCACGGGCAGGGCGAGGTGCCAGAAGTAATCGAGGATCTTGCCGCCCCAGCTCAATTCATCAAAGTTGTTGGAGGTGAGCCCGCGTAATGGAAACCAGTCGAAGTAACTGCCGCCGGCGAACACCACGATCAGCAGGATCGCAAACAGGAAGGCCGGGATCGCATAGCCGACGATGATCGCCGAGCTGGTCCACACGTCAAAGTGGCTGCCGTGCCGCGTAGCCTTGGCGATCCCCAGGGGGATCGACACCAGGTACATGATCAGGGTGCTCCACAGCCCGAGGGAGATGGACACCGGCATCTTTTCCTTGATCAGGTCGATGACCTTGGCGTCACGGAAGAAGCTGTCGCCGAAATCCAGCTTGGCGTAGTTCTTGACCATGATCCACAAGCGTTCCGGCGCCGACTTGTCGAAGCCGTACATCTTCTCGATTTCCTTCACCAGCGCCGGGTCCAGGCCCTGGGCACCGCGGTAGCTGGAGCCGGCCACCGAGACTTCGGCACCGCCCCCGGCGATTCGGCTGGTGGCGCCTTCAAAGCCTTCAAGCTTGGCGATCATCTGCTCCACCGGGCCACCCGGGGCGGCCTGGATGATCACAAAGTTGATCAGCAAAATGCCGAACAGCGTCGGGATGATCAGCAGCAGTCGACGAACAATATAGGCCAGCATCTCAGTCGCCCCCGCTCGCCGGATCGGCACTCTGGTGGGTGTCCACGGTTATCGCAGGCTTGGCGTCGGGTTTGCTCCACCAGGTGGCGGTGCCGACGTCATACCGTGGTGAGACCTTCGGATGGCCGAGGTGGTCCCAATACGCCACGCGGAAGGTCTTGATGTGCCAGTTGGGGATCACGTAGTAGCCAAACTGCAGCACGCGGTCCAGGGCCTTGGCGTGGGCCACCAGGCTCTTGCGCGAGTCGGAGTCGATGAGCTCTTCCACCAGTTGGTCGATGGCCGGGTCTTTCAGGCCGATGTAGTTGCGGCTGCCGGGCTTGTCGGCGCTGGATGACTTCCAGTACTCACGCTGCTCGTTACCGGGCGAGGAGGACTGCGGGAAGCTGCCCACCACCATGTCGAAATCCCGGGAGCGGATGCGGTTGATGTACTGCGAGATGTCGACCCGGCGGATCACCAGGTCGATCCCCAGGTCTGCCAGGTTGCGCTTGAACGGCAACAGGATGCGTTCGAACTCGGTCTGGGCCAGCAGGAACTCGATGGTCACCGGTTTGCCGGTGCTGTCGACCATCTTGTCGTCGACGATCTTCCAACCGGCCTCTTGCAGCAACTGATAGGCCTCGCGCTGCTGGGTGCGGATCATGCCGCTGGCGTCGGTCTTCGACGGCTCGAAGGCTTCGGTAAACACCTGGGGCGGGATCTTGTCCCGCAGCGGTTCAAGAATCGCCAGCTCATCCGGGCCGGGCAGGCCGGTGGCGGCCATCTCGGAGTTTTCAAAATAGCTGCGGCTGCGGGTGTAGGCGCCATTGAACAGCTGTTTGTTGCTCCATTCAAAGTCCAGCAGCAGGCTGATGGCCTTGCGCACCCGCACATCCTGGAACATCGGCTTGCGGGTGTTGAACACGAAGCCCTGCATCCCGGTAGGGTTGCCGTTGGGAATTTCTTCCTTGATCAGGCGGCCCTGGGCAACGGCGGGGGTGTTGTAGGCGTTGGCCCAGTTTTTCGCACTGATTTCCAGCCAGTAATCGAACTGCCCGGCCTTGAGGGCTTCGAGGGCCACGGTGTTGTCGCGGTAGTAATCGGTGACGCGGTAATCGAAGTTGTAGAAGCCCTTGTTGATGGGCAGGTCCTTGGCCCAGTAGTCCTTGACCCGCTCGTAGCGGACCGAACGCCCGGCCTTGACCTCGGCCACCTTGTACGGGCCGCTGCCCAACGGAATCTCCAGGTTGCCCTTGGAGAAGTCGCGACCCTCCCAGTAATGCTTGGGCAATACCGTCAGTTGCCCAAGGATCAGCGGCAGTTCGCGGTTGTTGGTGCGCTTGAACTTGAACAGCACCCGCAACGGGTCTTCGGCGACCACTTCGTCGACGTCGGCGTAATAGGTCTTGTAGATCGGCGAGCCGTCCTTCATCAGCGTCTGGAAGCTGAATACCACGTCTTCGGCGCGGATCGGGTGGCCGTCGTGGAAGCGCGCTTCGGGGCGAATGTAGAAGCGTACCCAACTGTTGTCCGGGGCCTTTTCGATCTTGCCGGCCACCAGGCCGTATTCGGTGATGGGTTCGTCCAGGCTTTGCTGGGCAAGGGTGTCGTAGATCAGCCCGATATTGTCTGCCGGCACGCCCTTGCTGATGAACGGGTTGAGGCTGTCGAAGCCGCCCATGCTGGATTCGCGGAAGGTACCGCCCTTGGGGGCGTCGGGATTTACATAGTCGACATGCTTGAAGTCGGCGGGGTACTTGGGGGGTTCGTTATAGAGGGTCAGGGCATGTTGTGGGGCCGCATTGGCCGCGCCGCACAACAGCAGGCTGCCAAGGATCGCAGTACGCAAAGGCATCATTGGGCTTTCTCCGAAGCTTTCAGCCACCATGCGCTCAGGCCCAGGCTGTAGGGCGGCGTGGTGACGAAGGCGAACCGGTTGCGGTACGCCAGGCGATGATAGTTGAGGTACCAGTTGGGAATACTGTAGTGCTGCCACAGCAGGACGCGGTCCAGTGCCCGGCCGGCGGCCAATTGTTCTTCACGGGTTTGCGCCGCCAGCAGCTGGTCCAGCAGATGGTCGACCACCGGGTTGGCGATGCCTGCGTAATTCTTGCTGCCCTTGATCCCCACCTGGCTGGAGTGGAAGTACTGCCACTGCTCAAGGCCGGGGCTGAGGGTCTGGTTGAGGGTCATCAGAATCATGTCGAAGTCGAACTGATCGAGGCGTTGTTTGTACTGTGCGCGGTCTACCGTGCGCAAGCGGGCATCGACGCCGATGCTTGTCAGGTTTTCGACATAGGGTTGCAGGATGCGCTCCAGGTTCGGATTCACCAGCAGGATTTCCAGGCGCAGGGGCTGCCCGTCACTGTTAAGCAACCGTTGCCCTGACAGCTTCCAGCCCGCTTCGGCCAGCAAGGCGAGGGCGCGGCGCAGGGTGTCCCGGGGGATGCCGCGCCCGTCGGTCTGGGGCAGGCTGAACGCCTGGGTAAACAGGTTGGCCGGTAGTTGATCGCGATAGGGCGAGAGCATCAGCCACTCATGGCCGGTGGGCACGCCGGTGGCAGAGAATTCGCTGTTGGGGTAATAGCTGAGGGTGCGTTTATAGGCGCCGCTGAACAGGGTGCGGTTGGTCCACTCGAAATCGAACATCAAGCCCAGGGCTTCACGCACCTTGGCCTGGCTGAAGGCCGGGCGTCGGCTGTTCATGAACAGGCCCTGGCTCTGGGTCGGGATCTGGTGGGCGATCTGTGCCTTGATTACATCACCCCGGTTGACTGCCGGGAAGTTGTAGCCGTTGGCCCAGTTCTTCGCCTGGTGCTCGATATAGATATCGAACTCGCCGGCCTTGAAGGCTTCGAAGGCCACGTCGCTGTCGCGGTAGAACTCCACCTCGA
The DNA here is from genome assembly GCF_020515595.1 of Pseudomonas sp. MWU16-30323. Taxonomy (NCBI): domain Bacteria; kingdom Pseudomonadati; phylum Pseudomonadota; class Gammaproteobacteria; order Pseudomonadales; family Pseudomonadaceae; genus Pseudomonas; species Pseudomonas sp. MWU16-30323. The sequence continues at coordinate 89,045 of NZ_JAIWYM010000021.1, read as the reverse complement.
CCTTGTCGTAGTTATAGAAACCACGGTTGACCGGCAGGTCCTTGCCCCAGTAATCCTTGACCCGTTCGAACACCAGTTGCCGTCCCGGCGAGACCTTTGTGATGCGGTAAGGCCCGCTGCCCAGCGGCGGCTCGAAGGTGGTGGCCTTGAAGTCACGGTTTTTCCAGTAGTGCTGGGGCAATACGGGCAGCTCGCCCAGACGCAGGATCAGCAACGGATTGCCGGCGCGCTTGAACACGAAGCGAATGCGGTGCCGGTTAAGAATGTCGACCCGGGCCACTTCCTGCAGGTTGGTGCGGTATTGCGGGTGGCCTTCGGTCAGCAGCGTGCGATAGGAAAACGCCACGTCGTAGGCGGTGATCGGCTTGCCATCGTGGAAGCGTGCCTCGGGGCGCAGATTGAACACCACCCAGCTGCGGTCCTCGCTGTATTCCACCGATTGGGCAATCAGGCCGTAGCTGGAAGTCGGCTCATCGCCGGAAGGGGCGTATTGGCCGGTGCCGACCATCAACGGCTCATTCAGCTCGTTGACCCCGTATTGCAGGAAGTTGGCGGTGGAGACCGGGCTGGAACCCTTGAAAGTGTAAGGGTTGAGAGTATCGAACGTGCCAAACGCCATGACCCGCAAGGTGCCGCCCTTGGGCGCTGCGGGGTTTACCCAGTCGAAGTGGGTGAATTTGGCCGGGTACTTGAGCGTGCCGAACTGCGCATAACCGTGGCTCTCGGTGATGGCTGCGTTCGCGGAAAAGCTCAAGGCCAGACTTATTAGTAGAAGGAGGGGACGCTTCAAGTCAGAGATCCGATCCAGGCGGCTTGGGCTTTATGAAGCGTACAGTAACAGCTTGTTCCGATTGGAAAAAGGCTGTTGCCGCAGGAGGGGGACTACAGGCTTGGGTGTGGGTTGGCGGGGTTAAGAACAAAGGGGGAACTGTTGCCAGTTCCCCCTTGTGTTTGCTGCTTAGCGCGGCCCGGAAACCACCAGCATCTGGCCCGGCTTCAACGCCTGACCCGTGCGCGGGTTCCAGCGCTTGAGATGTTGCATCTCGACGTTGAAGCGCTTGGCAACGATGTACAGCGAGTCGCCTTTCTTGACCTTGTATTGCACCGGCTTCTTGCTGTCAGCCTTGGCCACCAGCTTGCGGGTGTCCTGCATCACCAGGGTCTGGCCGACCTTGAGCGCCTGGCCATTGAGCTTGTTCCAGCGCTGCAGGTCATGCACGTCGACCTTGTTGGCCTTGGCAATCAGCGTCAGGTTGTCGCCGCTGCGCACCTTGTAGCTGCGGGTACGACCGGCAATGGCCTTGTGCTCAACGTCGTCGAACACCGGCTTTTTCGGACGCATGCTCAGCAATTCTTCGGGCTTCATCGCCGAAAGGCTGCTGGCCAGCAACTGCGCCTTGGAAGTCGGCACCAGCAAATGCTGCGGGCCGTCCAAAGTCGTGCGCTGCTTCAAGGCCGGGTTGAGCTGGAACAGTTCGTCTTCGTCGATCTCGGCCAGCGCGGCGACCCGTGACAGGTCCATGCTGGTTTTGATCTCTACCACTTCAAAGTACGGCGTGTTGGCAATCGGGTTCAGGTTGACGCCGTACGCCTCGGGGGCCAGCACCACCTGGGACAGCGCCAGGAACTTGGGCACGTAGTCCTTGGTTTCCTGGGGCAGTGGCAGGTTCCAGTAGTCCGTCGGCAAGCCGAGCTTCTCGTTACGTTCGATGGCCCGGCTGACCGTGCCTTCGCCCGCGTTATAGGCCGCAAGCGCCAGCAGCCAGTCACCGTTGAACATGTCATGCAGACGTGTCAGGTAGTCCAGGGCGGCGGTGGTGGAGGCGGTGATGTCGCGGCGGCCGTCGTAGGCGCGGGTCTGGCGCAGGTTGAAGTAGCGCCCGGTGGCGGGAACGAACTGCCACAGGCCCACCGCATCGCTGCGGGAATAGGCCATTGGGTTGTAGGCACTTTCAATCACTGGCAGCAGCGCCAGCTCCAGGGGCATGTTGCGTTCTTCAAGGCGTTCGACGATGTAATGAATGTAGAGGCTGCCGCGTTCGCCGGCGTTCTCAAGAAAGGATGGGTTGCTGGCAAACCACAATCGTTGCTGTTCAATGCGCGGGTTGACGCCTAACCCGTCCTGCAATTGAAAGCCCCGGCGCATGCGTTCCCAGACATCCTGGGGCACTTCCGGGCTTGGCTTCTCTGATAGCCAAATGGGTTTTTGCTTGATCTTGGCGGTAAGGTTGGGCTTGGGTTGCACGGTGGATTGTGCGGCAAAATGGGTCGATTGGCAGCCCGCCAGAGTAGCGGACACAGCCACCGCCACGGCTTGAGCCAGGCGGGTCAATGCGTCTGAATGGTTGGCTTTACGAATAGATGACGACATTGGCTGGAAGTAAGTTCCGGGCAAAAATGTCGGGCGATTCTAGAAAGCGCGTGGGTTGCGGTCAACCATTCAGAAATTACGTACTAAATTCCGCGCGCTTAGAACGTATCTTTCCACGACCTCAAGCTAGCAAATACCTCACTCCCGGCCCGGTTATCGCGGCCATTCCGTTCGTCCGCTTTTTCTTTAACGGATGTTTCAGAGGTCCGCAGAAAAGGATTAGTGAGTTTTTCCAGGGCCAAAGTCGAAGGCAATGTTATCTGGCCGTTCGCCCGCAGTTGCCGCACGTTCTCCACCCGTTCGGCGATATCCGCGTTATGCGGTTCCACAGCCTGGGCGAATTTCAGGTTACTTTGTGTGTATTCGTGGGTGCAGTACACCCGCGTGTTGGCCGGCAAGGCCGCGAGGCGTTCCAGTGAGGTGTGCATTTGCTGTGGGGTGCCTTCGAACAGCCGGCCACAACCGGCGGCGAAGAGGGTGTCACCGCAGAACAGCACGCCCTCGTGATAAAAGGCGATATGGCCCAGGGTGTGCCCGGGTACGGCAAACACCTCGAAGTCCCAGCCCAGCACGTTGATGCGGTCGTTGTCCTGGAGTGCGACGTCCCGCGCCGGGATTTTTTCGTTCGCCGGGCCGTAGACCGTGGCGCCTGAAACACTTTTCAGTTGCTCCACGCCACCGACATGATCGTGGTGATGGTGAGTCACCAGGATGTCGCTGAGGGTCCAGTCGGGATGCTGCTGGAGCCAGGCCAGCACGGGCGCGGCATCACCGGGATCGACCACCGCGCAGCGCTTGTTCGGCTGATCCTGTAACAACCAGATGTAGTTATCGGTGAAAGCGGGCAGGGCACTGATCTGTATCATTCTTTGATTCGCCAAGCTGAACACATTGGTGCATCTTAGAGCTTCTTGGCGAGTTGGAGAATGCAATGACTGATAAAGCGTTCGCCCAGGCCGATCCCGAGTGGCTGGCACTGATCAGTGCCGCCCGTGAATGGCTGTCCGGGCCTGTCGGGCAATTTTTACTGGATGAAGAACGACGCATGCTCGAAGACGAGCTGGGTCGGTTCTTTGGTGGCTACCTGGTGCATTACGGCCCGTCGGCACAAACCCCGCCGGCGGCGCCCCAGGTACAACGCAATGTGCGCCTGGGGGCGCCGTTGCCGGGTGTCGAGATTGTGTGCGAGGAACAGGCCTGGCCGTTGAGCGAGCATGCGGCCGACGTGGTGGTGTTGCAGCATGGCCTGGATTTCTGCCTGTCGCCCCATGGTTTGCTGCGCGAAGCCGCCAGCAGTGTGCGCCCAGGTGGCCATTTGCTGATCATTGGCATCAACCCCTGGAGCAGTTGGGGTTTGCGCCATGTGTTCGCCCACGACGGGTTGCGCCAGGCGCGCTGCATCTCGCCGTCACGCGTCGGCGATTGGTTGAACCTGCTGGGCTTTGCGCTGGAGAAACGCCGCTTCGGGTGCTATCGTCCGCCGCTTGCGTCTGCCAAGTGGCAAGGCCGGCTGGCCGGCTGGGAACGCAGGGCCGGTGCCTGGCAATTGTCCGGCGGTGGTTTCTACCTGTTGGTGGCGCGCAAGATCGTCGTTGGCCTGCGCCCGGTGCGCCAGGTACGCCGCGAACCAATGGGCAAGCTCGTGCCGATGCCCATGGCCAAGGTCAATCGCAAGCAGAGCGAACAGTAAAAAACCTTTTTTGATTTCAGGTCGAGTCTCTCGACCTCGGGCCCTTGTCGGTCGATTATCGACAACCCGCTTTGATGGATCCCGCTTTAATGGACAGTGAAATGACCGATACCGTAGAACTCTTCACCGATGGCGCCTGCAAGGGCAACCCCGGCCCCGGCGGATGGGGCGCCTTGCTGGTGTGCAAGGGCGTGGAGAAGGAACTGTGGGGCGGCGAAGCCAACACCACCAACAACCGCATGGAACTGATGGGGGCGATCCGCGGCCTGGAAGAGCTCAAGCGTCGTTGCGACGTGTTGCTGGTGACCGACTCCCAATACGTGATGAAGGGCATCAACGAGTGGATGGTCAATTGGAAGAAGCGCGGCTGGAAAACCGCTGCCAAGGAACCAGTGAAAAACGCCGACCTGTGGCAGTTGCTCGATGAACAATGCAACCGCCACAACATCACCTGGAAATGGGTGCGCGGGCACATCGGCCATCCTGGCAACGAGCGGGCCGACCAGTTGGCCAATCGCGGCGTGGATGACGTGCGCGGCTACAAGCAGAGCTGATGCCGGTTCACGTGTTAAGATCCCGCCCCTTGAAATGTACCAAACCGTTGAGAGCTGAACCCTGATGGCCATCCGATCTGTTGTACTCGATACCGAAACCACCGGCATGCCGGTGACCGACGGCCACCGGATCATTGAAATCGGCTGTGTCGAACTGATGGGCCGCCGCCTCACCGGCCGGCACTTCCACGTCTACCTGCAACCGGATCGCGAAAGTGACGAAGGCGCCATCGGCGTCCACGGCATCACCAACGAATTCCTGGTGGGCAAGCCACGGTTTGCCGAAGTGGCCGATGAGTTCTTCGAGTTCATCAACGGCGCGCAGTTGATCATCCATAACGCGGCGTTCGACGTTGGCTTCATCAACAACGAATTCGCCCTGATGGGCGCGACCGACCGGGCGGATATCACCCAGCACTGCTCGATCCTCGACACCTTGATGATGGCCCGTGAGCGTCACCCGGGCCAGCGCAACAGCCTCGATGCCTTGTGCAAACGCTATGGGGTCGACAACTCCGGCCGTGAACTCCACGGCGCCTTGCTCGACTCCGAGATTCTCGCCGACGTCTACCTGACCATGACCGGCGGCCAGACCAGCCTGTCCCTGGCCGGTAACGCTTCGGACGGCAATGGCTCGGCAGAAGGCTCGGGCAATCGCCCTTCGGAAATCCGTCGCCTGCCAGCGGATCGCCAGCCCACCACGATTATTCGCGCCAGCGAGCAGGACCTGGCCGAACACGCGGCGCGCCTTGAGGCAATCGCCAAGTCCGCCGGCGCACCCGCGTTGTGGACCCAATTGACCCAGCAATAACCGTCACCCCAGCGCCAGCCCCTGGCTGGCCCTGATCAAGTCATAAGCCTTGCGTGCAATCGGGTTCGCCGTGTTCGGGCGGATCCACAGGTAATACGTCACCTCCGGCATCCTCGGCAGCCCATCGTTCTCCCCCAATACCCGCATGTCCGGCCCGAGCATTTCCATGCTCCGTGGGGTCACGCCGAGCCCTGCGCGGGTGGCCGCCTTGATCCCGATCAGGTTCGACGCCAGGTACGCCTGGCGCCACGGAATGTTCGCCCGTTCCAGTGCCTCCAGGGCATAGCGCCGATAGATGCTCGGCTCATCCACCAGAATCAACGGCAGCGGTTCGCTCGGCGAGTGAAGGTATTGCGCCGAACAAATCCACCACACCGGCGAGGTGCGCAGCGCAAAGCCTTCCAGGTTGGCATCGGCGCGGGTGGAAATCACCATGTCGACCTTGCCCCGGTGCAAGTCGTCCATCAGGAACGGGCTGCGGCCCACGTCGATCTCCAGGCGCAGGCGCGGTGCGGAGCGGGCGATGTGGCTGAGGATCGGCGGCAGGATGGTGTCGGCGATGTCGTGGGGCGAGCCGATGCGCAACACACCGCTGAGGCTGCTTTCCCGCAGGGAGTTGAGTGCATCGTCATTCAACGACAGCATTTGCCGTGCATGGCGCAACAGCTGCATCCCAGGTTCTGTCAGCTGCTTTTGCCGACCACGTTTTTCAAACAGGCTGACGCCTACTTGCTGTTCGAGGCGCTGCATATGCTGGGTGACGGACGATTGCGTGCGGGCCAGATGGATGCCGGCTTCAGCAAAGCTGTGGTGGTCGACCACGGCGATAAAGGTGCGGAGCAGTTCGAGATCGAGGGTCGACATGGCCATTCCAAGGCATTTTTTATATCAGGGGCGTGAAGATAAACATTACATATATTTATGTGTTGTCGCGTCGAATTTTTACAGAAGCCAATGATTACGAGTATATGGCCAAAGATGAGGTCGTCCATATACAGGAAGTTATAACGATATTAGATATTTGAATTTCCGTTGCCCCGGCACTCTCCCTAGCATGCCCCCACATCAGGTCGGGGTACGCCGATCGCTAATGAGGGGAGTTCCATGGGTTTTGTGCGCGCGGCGGTAAAACGAAGGTTGCCTGTGGTCCTGGGCGCGTTGATCGCCCTGGGCGGCAGCGCGGTGGTGCAGGCCGACGCGACCCTGGACAAGATTCAGCAACGCCATGTGCTGGTGGTCGGCGTGCTGCTGTCCGGCGGGCCGTTTGGCGGCATCGATCCCACCACCCAAAAGCCCAAGGGCTTGAACGTCGACCTGGCCAACGAGCTGGGCCGTCAGTTGGGTGCCGAAGTGCAACTGGTGCCGGTATTGCCGGCCAATCGCGTGCAGTTTCTGCAACAGGGCAAGGTTGACTTGCTGATCGCCAATATGGAATGGACCGCCGAGCGCGGCGAAATCCTCGGTTTCGTACCGACGCCGTTCTACAGGATCGGCGGCACCGCAGCGGTCCTCAAGGACAGCAAGATCACCCACTGGGAAGACCTCAAAGGCCAGCCGGTGTGCACCTCCCAAGGCAGCAGCTACGTCAAGCCGCTGACCGAACTGGGCGCCCAGATCAAAGGCTTCAAGAGCTCCTCCGAATCCCTGCTGGCCCTGCGCGGCAACAACTGCGTCGCGGCGGTGCATGATTCCACCCTGATCAACCCGCTGATCAACGACAGCGCCGAATGGAAGGACTACCGCGCCATCAGCCCCGAGCTGAACCCGGCGCCGTCGGTGATCTGGACTCGCCGCGGCGAGAACGACACCCAGGCCAGACTCGACCCGATCATCCAGGAACTGCACCGCAGCGGCTGGCTGATCGACGCCCAGACCCGCAACCACATCACCCCGGCGTCCCCGGCACTGGTGGAGTTGCAGAAACAGTTCAAGGGCGTCTGACACATGACATTGAGAACCCTGACTGCCTTGGGCCTGGCACTGTGCGCCAGCCTGGCCCACGCCGACGCCACCCTCGACAAAATCCAGCAACGCCACGCCATCAGCGTCGGCGTGATCCTCAGCGGTCCGCCGTTTGGCACCCTCGACCCCAAGACCGGCGAACACCTGGGCTACAACGTCGAGTTGGCCAAGGGTCTGGGCCAGGCGCTGGGTGTAGAGACCAAGACCGTCTCGGTGCTGGCGCCCAACCGCGTGCAGTTCCTGCAACAAGGCAAGGTCGACGTGCTGATCGCCAACATGCAGTACACCGACGAGCGCGCCGAAATTCTCGACTACGTGCCCACGCCCTATGAAGAAGTCGGCGGCGCAGCGTTGATTCGCAAAGGTGCCGGCATCACCCAGTGGGCCGACCTCAAGGACAAGCCGGTGTGCGTGTCCCAAGGCAGCAACTTCATCAAGCCGTTGCAGGAAACCTATGGCGCGCAGATCAAGGCGTTCCGCAGCCAGGCCGAATCCCTGCTGTCGTTGCGCGGCAATGGCTGCGTGGCGGCGGTGCACGTCAGCCCGACCATGCACGCGCTGCTGGACGACGCTGAATGGTCCGGCTACGAAATCCCGTTGCCGGGGGATTTGATCCCCTCCAAATCCGTGATCTGGATCCGAAAGGGCGAGCACGACACCCAGGCCAAGCTCGACGCCATCGTGCGCGACTGGCATCGCAGCGGCTGGTTGATCGCCCTCGGCGAACGCACCGGCATGGCCCCGTCGCAGGCCCTGCGTGATCTGCACGAGCAATACAGCCATGAGTGAACCGCTCTTCGCCACCCTGCAGCAATTGCTCGGCGCCGCCCATGTGCAGCGCAGTGAAGACGCCCCCCAGTACCTCACCGACAAACAGGGCCGCTACACCGGCCAGGTGATCGCCGTGGTGCACCCGGCCAATACCGAGGAGGTCGCCGCCGTGGTACGTGCGTGTGTGGCCCTGGAAGCGCCCATCGTGGTCCAGGGCGGCAATACCGGCCTGATGGCGGGCGCGACGCCGGACGCCAGCGGCCGCGCGGTATTGCTGTTGCTCGACCGTATGAACCGGGTGCGCGTGATCGATACCGACAACGACACCCTGACCGTCGACGCCGGCTGCATCCTGCAAAACATCCAGGACGTGGCCCGTGAAGCCGGTCGCCTGTTCCCGCTGAGCCTCGGCGCCGAAGGCAGTTGCACCCTTGGCGGCAACCTCGGGACCAATGCCGGCGGCACGGCGGTGCTGCGTTATGGCAACACCCGCGAGCTGACCCTGGGCCTGGAAGTAGTCACCGCCGAAGGCGAAATCTGGAATGGCCTGCGCGGTCTGCGCAAGGACAACACCGGCTACGACCTGCGGGATTTGTACATCGGCAGTGAAGGCACCCTGGGCATTATCACTGCTGCGACCCTGAAGCTGTTCCCGCTGCCCAAGGCCCAGGCCACCGCGCTGCTGGCCTTTGATGAATTGGCCCAGGCGGTAGCGTTCCTGTCCCATGCCCGCGCCGGTTTTGGTGCAAACCTCACCGCATTCGAATTGCTCAGCGCCGATTGCCTGGCGTTGTTGCGCGAGCAGTTTCCCGAAGGCCCGCAACCGTTCCTCAAGGCCAGTCAACCCTGGTTCGCCTTGCTGGAACTCTCGGATAACCACGGCGAAACCCACGCCCGCGAAGCCTTCGAAAACGTCCTCGGTGAAGCCTTCGAACAGTCACTGCTGGCCGACGCACTGATCGCCGAGAGTCTGGCGCAGAGCGAAGCGCTGTGGCTGCTGCGGGAGAACATGAGCGAAGCGCAGAAACGTGCCGGGCGCAATATGAAGCACGATATCTCGGTGCCGATCTCGCAAATCGTCGCCTTCGTCGCCCATACCGATGCGCTGTTGCAGGTGCATTTCCCCGGCGTTCGCAACTTCACGTTCGGGCACCTGGGGGACGGCAACCTGCATTACAACGTGGCCCATCCGCTGGGTTCCACGGTGGACGAGCATATGCGCAACTACGCGGCATTGAGCTTGCTGGTACACGACAGCGCCCATGCCCACGGCGGCTCCATCAGCGCCGAACACGGGATTGGCCAGCGCAAGGTCGGCATGCTGGGCCGTTATAAAAGCCCGGTGGAACTGGACCTGATGCGCCGCATCAAACGCGCCCTCGACCCGAAAAACCTGCTCAACCCCGGCAAAGTCCTGGAGGTGCAGCCATGACGGTTCGCCTGTCCAAGCGGGTACAGCGGGTGTCGCTGTCGGCCAACGCCGCGGCCAAATCCCGCGCCACCGAACTGCGTGACGCGGGCCGCGACATTCTGGACCTGACCACCGGCGAGCCAGACTTCGACACCCCGCAGCACATCAAACAAGCCGCCTGCGCCGCCATCGCTGCGGGCGCTACCAAATACACGCCAACACCCGGTGTGAAAGCCTTGCGCGTCGCGGTGCAGCGCAAGCTGGCCGACGAAAACCACCTCGACTATTTGCTGCCGAATATCGTGATCGCCAACGGCGCGAAACAGATCATCTTCAATGCTTTTGCCGCCACCCTCGACGACGGCGATCAAGTGCTGGTGCCGACGCCGTACTGGCCGTCTTTCCCTGACAGCGTACGGTTCAACGGTGGCGAACCGGTGTTTATCGAGTGCGGGCTGGAGCAAGGCTGCAAGCTGCTGCCGGCCCAACTGCAGCAGCAGATCAATCAGCGCACCCGCTGGCTGATCCTTAACGGCCCGGGCAACCCGAGCGGCGCCGTGTACAGCGAGGCTGAACTGCAAGCGCTGGCCGAGGTGCTGCGTCGCCATCCCCAGGTGCTGGTGCTGCTGGATGAACTCTACGAACACATTCGTTTCGACGGCCGCCCGGCCCAGAGCCTGCTGAACGTCGCACCGGATTTGCAGGACCGTTGCCTGCTGGTGGGCGGCGTGTCCAAGACCTACGCCATGACCGGCTGGCGCATCGGCTTCGGCGCCGGGCCGCAAACGCTGACCAATGCCATGGCGGTGGTGCAGTCGCAATCCACCTCCGGTGCGTCTTCCGTTGGGCAGGCCGCCGCGTTGGCCGCCTTCACCGGCGGGCTGGGCTTCTTGGCCGGGCAGGTGGCCGCTTACCAACTGCGCCGAGACCTGTTGATGATGGCCCTCGGCACCGTCGACGGCCTGGAAGTGCTCGAGCCCCAGGGCGGTTTTTTCGTGTTTGTGCGTTGCGCCGGTTTGCTTGGTCGCTATCGCCCGGACGGCCAGCGCCTGGACGATGACGGCGATGTCGTCGCGTACCTGTTGGAGGAAGGTGTCGCCGGTGTAGCGGGCAGCGCCTACGGCCTGTCGCCGTGGTTTCGCCTGTCCATCGCTACGGCGACCGACAGCGTGGCCGAAGCCGGCCGCCGTATCGCCGCCGCCTGCGGCAAGCTGCGGGGCGCCGAATGAGTCATTGGCTGGAGATTTTTGTGCGCTGGGCCGCCGGTATCGGCCTCAACTACAGCTTCCTTCTGGATGCCTATCAACGCGGCACCCTGGAGCAGGGCGCACTGACCACCGTGCTGTTGTGTCTGTTCACCCTCGTCGGCAGCCTGCTGGCGGGGATCAGCCTGGCGGCGCTGCTGACTTCGGGCAATCCGTGGCTGGCCAAACCGGCGCGGGTATTTATCGAAGTGACCCGCAACACGCCGACCCTGGTTCAGCTGTACTGCGCGTTCCTGGTGTTGAACATGCTGCTGACCCAGGCCGTCGGCGCGGCCAACCCGCTGACGCCGTTTGCCTGGGTGGTGATCGTGATCTCGCTGCACAAGGGCGCGTTCCACGCTGAGGCCCTGCGCGCCGGCATCGAAGCGGTACCTTCCGTGACCCTGGAAGCCGCCAGCTCCCTGGCCTTCAGCAGCCGGCAGTTGCTGTGGAATGTGCAATTGCCGTTGGCCCTGCGCTTCGCCTTGCCGTCGCTGATCAACAACCTGATCGACCTGGTGAAGATGACTGCCGTGGCCTCGGCCATCGCCGTGGGCGATATCACCTACGCCTCGATCATGATCTGGACCCAGAGCGACAACGTGCTGGAACTGATGATTCTGATCCTGAGCTTTTTCGGCTTGCTGAGTTTTACCGTCAATTGTGTGGGGCGCTGGCTGGAAGCGCGCCTGAGGATGCCCGGCTATGGCCATTGATTCATTCCCGGTGCTGTCGGCGTTGCTGCAATGGTCGCCGGCGCTGGTGACTGGTTTCGGCCAGAACATCCTGATCAGCCTGGTGGCGATTGGTCTTGGTTCGCTGCTGGGCCTGATGGTGGGCGCGTTGGCCCTGTCGCCGTTGCGCCTGCTGCGCTTGCCGGCACGAATCTGGGTACAGATTTTCCGCAACGCGCCGTGGCTGGTGCTGATCTATTTCACTACCTATGTGTTCCCGTTCGAGATCCATATCGGCAGCTCTTACGTATCGTTCCCGGACTGGGTCAAGGTGACCATCGGCCTGGCCTTGCCGGCCAGCGCCAACGTGGCGGAGATCTTTCGCGGCGCCATCGGTTCGATCCCCAGCACCCAGTGGGAAGCGGCGCGCTCACTGGCATTTACCCGTGGCCAGATCTTCCGCTCGATCATCCTGCCCCAGTGCTTCAAGCGCATGTTGCCGCCGTGGATGAACCTCTACGCGGTGGTCACCATGGGCACCGCCCTGGCGTCGCTGGTGGGCGTGCACGACGTGATCGACACCGCGCAGATCGCCAGCAACACCGTGAACATGACCGGCTTTACCGTGGTGATCTACCTGAGTTTGCTGGTGCTGTTCTTTGCCTACTGCTACCCGATTTCCCGTTTGACCCAACGCCTGGAGCGCCGTTATGCCTTCTATTGAACCCCTGGTCAGCCTGCGGGATTTGCAGCTGTCGTTCGGTGACAACCGGGTGCTCAAGGGCATCGACCTCGACGTGCATCGCGGCCAGGCAGTGTCGATCATCGGCCCGTCGGGCTCGGGCAAGTCGACCATCCTGCGTTGCATCACCGGCCTGTTGCAGCCCCAGCGCGGCACCCTCCGTGTGGGCGAGACCCGGGTCGATACGCTGACCCAGGAAGCCCAGCGCATCGAGTTGCGCAAGCGCGTCGGCTTTGTGTTCCAGCAATACAACCTGTTCCCGCATCTGTCCGTGTTGGAAAACCTGGTGATCGCCCCGCGCAAGGTGCTTGGCCGTAACCGCGCCGATGCCGAGAAGGACGCGCGGGCACTGTTGGCCAAGGTACGCATGGAGCACAAGGCCGATGCCTATCCCGGCCAGTTGTCCGGCGGCCAGCAGCAGCGAGTGGCTATTGCCCGGGCATTGGCGATGCGCCCGGAACTGATCCTGTTCGATGAAGTGACCTCGGCCCTGGACCCGGAAACCGTCGGTGAAGTGCTGACGGTGATTCGCGAGCTGACCGAAGAGGGCATGACCTGCGTGCTGGTGACTCACGAAATGCGCTTCGCCGAAGAGATCAGCGACATCGTCTATTTCACCGAAAACGGTGTGATCGTCGAGCACGGCAGCGCCGAGCAGATCTTCCAGCGCCCCACCAGTGAACGCACCCAGGAATTCCTGCGTCATGCAATGGGCGATCCCGGCCGCCGACCACCGATCGCCAACGATCCGTACCTGTTGACCAACCTGAGCCGCTACACCCTGTCTGTCTAACAAGAGGAACCTCGTCATGAGTACCGCAAACCGTGCCGCCGTTATCGAAGACTTCCTGCAGCAGATCCGCGTCATCAACCAGCGTGGCGTAGACCGCGCGGCCCTGGTGGAAATCGTCGGGCTGCTGGAAACCCTGGCCGAGCGCCGGGACCTGTTCAACTTCAACGAATTCCCCGCGCCAGTGCCGGGGCAGGGCAGTACCGCGTTCCGCTATCGCCTGAACGACGACGGCGACACGCCGACCCTGTACCTGAACTCGCTGCTGCCGGGCAAAAGTACCCTTCCTCACAACCACGAAACCTGGGCGATCATCAGTGCCGTGGAAGGCCAGGAAATCAACTACGTGTATAGCCGCAGCGATGAAGGGCGGGATGCAGGTTTCACCACCCTGACTCTTGAGAAAGAAGTCATCGTGCAGCCGGGCACCTCCATCTCGTTTCTCGGTGAAGACCTGCACGGCATTCGCGTGGAGGGTGCGCAGGCAACCTTGCATTTCCACCTGTACGGCTTGCCGCTGGAATCCCTCAACGGCCGTTATGGCGTTGAAGCAGACGGCCGGATCCTCAACTACAACGCCTCGCAGATGGCGCCTTCAATCCGGGCCTATTCCTGAGCACAACACACCTCAAATGTGGGAGCGGGCTTGCTCGCGAATGCGGTGGGTCAGACACGCATTCATTGGCTGACACACTGCATTCGCGAGCAAGCCCGCTCCCACAATTAGATCCGCCTTCATCCAGGTTTTTTTATGATTGATCTGTATTACTGGCCTACGGGCAATGGCCTGAAAGTCGGCATCCTGCTGGAAGAGCTGGAGACGGAGTACCGCCTGATTCCGGTCAACATCCGCGAAGGCGCGCAGAAGCAGGAAAGTTTCCAGCGCATCAGTGCCAATGGGCGGATTCCGGCGATTGTCGACCACAGCCTTGAAGTCCCCCTGAGCCTGTTCGAATCCGGGGCGATCCTGAATTACCTGGCCGACAAGGCCGGTCGCTTCCTGCCGCCCGCCGGCACCGCCGAGCGCCAGAAGGTCCAGGAGTGGCTGTTCTGGCAGGTGGGGCATATCACCCCGTACCTGAGCCAGTTGCAGCTGTTCAAGGAAAAGGCCCCGGAACCGATTCCCTTCGCCCTGGATTTGCTCAACGCCGAAGCCGCGCGCCTGTATCGGGTGCTGGAACAACGCCTGGCCGAGGTGCCGTATGTGGCGGGGGAATACTCGGTGGCCGACATCGCGATCTTCCCGTGGATCCAGCCCCTGCGCCAAGGCCAGAACCTGGCGGATTACCCGAACATCCAGGCCTGGCGTTTGCGGATCAAGGCGCGCCCGGCGGTCCAGCGGGCCTATGCCAAGGGACGTGAAGTCGCCGCCGGCGAGCGTTCGTTGGCCTTGCAGTAACTCATCTTTTTTTGCGGGACTTCCATGAGCCAGACCATCACACCCGGGCAATTGCAACAATGGCTGTTCGACGGCCAGGAAATCGCCCTGTTCGACGTACGCGAGCACGGCCAGTACGGCGAGGCCCACCTGTTTCACGGGGTGAACCTGCCCTATAGCCGCCTGGAACTCGAGGTGCAGCGCCTGGCGCCCAACCCACAGGTGCGCCTGGTGATTTACGACCAGGACGGCGGCGATGTGGCTGCGCGCACGGCGCTGCGCTTGCAGGCGCTGGGCTACCGCCATGTGCATGTGCTGGAAGGCGGCGCGGACGGTTGGCAGGCCGCCGGCCTGCAACTGTTTGCCGGGGTGCATGTGCCGTCGAAAGCCTTTGGCGAGTTGGTGGAAGAGGCCAGCCATACGCCCCATGTCACGGCGCAGCAATTGGCGGACTGGCAAGCCACGGGCGCGCCGCTGGTGGTGCTGGACGGCAGGCCGTTCGATGAATACCGCAAGATGACCATTCCTGGTTCCATCTGCTGCCCCAACGGTGAGCTGGGCTACCGCGTGCACGACCTGGTGCCGGATGAGACCACGCCGATCGTGGTCAACTGCGCCGGGCGTACCCGCAGCATTATCGGCGCCCAGACGTTGATCAACCTCGGTGTGAAGAACCCGGTTTATGCCCTGGAAAACGGTACCCAGGGTTGGTACCTGGCGGATTTCAAGCTGGAGCATGGCAGCACCCGGCGTTATGCCGATCAGGTCTCGACGGATCTGGGCCAACAGCGCGAGGCTGCCCGGCAACTGGCGGAGCGGGCAGGGGTGGTCAGTGTTAAGGCGGCGCAGGTCCGGCAATGGGCGGCGGATCCGGCCCGTAGCCTGTTCCTGTGTGATGTGCGCACCGCCGAAGAATTTGTCGCCGGCAGTTTGCCGGGGGCGCAACACACGCCGGGCGGGCAGTTGATCCAGTCCACCGACCTGTACATCGGCGTGCGTCAGGCGCGGGTGGTGCTGTTGGACAGTGACGGTGTGCGTGCGCCGATTGTTGCCAGTTGGCTGCGCCAACTGGGGCATGAGGCGTATGTACTGGAGGATGGAATCCATAGTGGATTGGCGCTGGAGGTAAAGGGGTCTGTCCCCTTTGAAGCGCTGCCGGTGATGTCGGTGCAGGCACTGGCCGATGCGCTGAAGGACGACGCCGTGGACCTGGTGGACCTGCGCCCGAGCATGATCCATCGCAAGGGCCGGATTGCCGGTTCGCGCTGGTCGATCCGCTCACGGTTGACCGCTGGTGCGCGCCCGTTAGTGCTGCTGGCGGATGATCCGGCGCTGGCTGCTTTTGCTGCGATGGGCTTGGGCGACGATGTGCGTTTGCTCGACGGCGGCTATGCCGCGTGGGTGGCGGCCGGTTTGCCGGTGATCGAGGATGCGCAAACGCCTCCGGACAACCAGTGCATCGACTTCCTGTTCTTCACCCACGACCGCCACAGTGGCAACAAGGACGCTGCCCGCCAGTACCTGGCCTGGGAAATTGGCCTGTTGGCACAGATGAGCGAAGCGGAAATCGCCAGTCTCAAACCGTTGTTGCCCGTGTCACGCGTGCGTACCCGCTTGATTCACGCGGCGCGTACCGAAGGCGGCAATGGTGGTCGGGCGGTGAATATACCCATCACCCGCCTGAGCACCGTGCTGTTCGATAACCTGGCCCAGATGCGTGACGCCCGCTCCCGGCGCGACAGTGAGCGGGTCCTGAGTTACGGCGCTCGCGGGAATCCCACGGCGTTTGCACTGGAAGACCTGGTCACCGAACTGGAAGGCGGCTACCGCACCCGGTTGTATGGCACGGGGCTCGCTGCAGCGGCGCAGACGTTCCTGGCCTACCTGCGGCCCGGCGACCATGTGCTGATCACCGACGCCGTCTATTCGCCGGTGCGCAAACTGGCCCGGGAGTTCCTCCAGCCATTCGGCATCGAAGTCAGCTACTTCACCCCGGACGGCAGCGGTCTGGAGGCGCAGTTGCAGGCCAACACCAAGATGGTCTATGCGGAAGTGCCCGGTTCGCTGCTGTATGAACTGTGTGACCTACCCGCGCTAGCCGCACTGTGCAAACCGCGCGGGATTCTGCTGGCGGTGGACAACACCTGGGGCTCGGCGTACCTGTACCGCCCGCTGGCGCTGGGTGCCGACATCTCGATCATGGCCTTGACCAAGTACCTTGGGGGCCACAGCGACGTGATGATGGGCAGCGTCTGCACCAGCGAAGCGGCATGGCCGGCCCTGGCGAAAATGAGCGACACCTTTGGCAATGCGGTGAGTGCTGACGATGCCTACCTGATCCTGCGGGGCGCACGCACACTCGCTTCCCGGCTGGAGGTGCACGAGCGCCAGGCGCTGGCGATTGCCCGGTGGTTGCAGGCGCAGCCGCAGGTCAAGCGGGTGTTTCATCCGGCTTTGCCCGAGCACCCTGGCCATGCGCTGTGGAAGCGGGATTTCAGCGGCAGTAACGGTTTGCTGTCGTTTGAACTCAACAACGCGGACGCCGGTTACGTCGAGCGGTTTATCGACGGCCTGCAACTGTTTGGGCTGGGCGCTTCCTGGGGCGGTTTTGAAAGCCTGGTGACCCTGGCCGACACGCAGGATCGCCAGAGCGCCGCCGACCGTGGATTGAACCCGGTGGTGCGCCTGCATGTGGGGCTGGAGGATGTGGAGGCGTTGATCGAAGATTTGCGGCGCGGGTTCGCACTGGCCACATGACGTTGCCCGCAAGGGCTGGCACAGCCAGCTCTTGCGGGAGCGTCGCTTACGCGGCGAAGGCAAGCACCTGTTTGGTCAACGTGCCGTCGAACACGCCATCTCCGGCTTCTGCCAGCGTGAATGTACCGTTCGGGTTAACCTCAATACCGCTGGAGCCCGCTAATACAGTCTCCACACCGGGTTTTGTAAGAATATCCAGAAGCGGTTTTTTTCCGTTGTATTCCTGGCCCACGACCATTCCCATGCCAAATCGGGACGAGGAGTTCACGCCGCCTACAAATATGACCTTGCCGCCATTGGCCAGAGACTTATCCAGGTCGTCCATGAGTTGGGCGACATCTTCATTCGGCAAGCCGAACTCCAGGACGCTGCCGGTTATATGCATCAATGTCCGTTTTTGATAGACCCCGTCTTTCAAGTCAGTCAGCACTACCAGGGCGGAGCAGTCGGTCAAGGCATCGGTGGAGAGCACCGAGTTTGTGTCTTCGATAGTCCTGGAGTTGCCCATCAGTACTTCGACCTTGGGGGGCACAACGGTCGGACGGACCGGTTCGCTTCCCTTGGGTGGTCCCACACGGACAGGCCGATAGTCGATGGGCATTTCAACCCAGGCAGGTTTTGCTGCCGTCCCATAATTGATTCGAATCGGAGCGCCGTGCTCTTTACTTACCTGAGGAAAGATATCTTGCGCGGCGTAGTATTTATTCAGTTCTTTGTTGGCAAGCCATTCAATGGTTTTTTTCGGTAGATGCGGATACGTGGATTTATAGCTGGTGTAAAAGTCGTCGTATAAGTCATCCGGGAGTCTTTTATCCGAGAAGTTGGCGATGACGGTTCCCTCAAAACCTTTAACCGGTTTGCCCGTAATGGTGTGCAGGTCGCTGGCGAACGACCGCGTACCACCGTCTCCCGAATAGCAGAAAAGGGTGCGAATGTTGGGGTATTTCTTCAGGTCGATCCCACGGGCCAATAGCTTGTCGTAGGTCTCCTGCGCGGAATAGCGTGCACCATTCTCGCCGACAATTTTTGCGGCCTGGCCAGGTTGTGGTTGTTCGCCATGAGCGTAGATATTGATACGTTCGGCACCGTCGTAGGTATCCACGAACGTCTGAATTTCCCCATCGATGGCATCGACCTGGGTGACAGGCCCTCCCAGCCGTATTTGATACGTTGGTTGCGTAGGTGATGACGCTTCTGGTGGCGAGAGCCTGCCACTTGCCACCTCTGGGGGGGGCGTTCGTTCCCAAGGCCTCGCCAGGCGATGGTGCACGAAAGTGCAGAAACAGTGTCGCCAGGTTGAGCAACAGATCGGCCAGAGCCGCCTCTTTGTTCCTTCCGTCTTTGCTGGCCAATGTATTGATATCTTGGCCAATGCCCAGCGCCTGCATCGCTATGCCGATAGAGGCGAGGGGGCCGCGCAGCACAGGCAGCACGCTGTTGAGCACCAGCAGTCCGCCCCTTTTGGCAGACGCCCAGCGACTTTCCGCATTCGAGACGGACTGCTGATCGGCCAGGCTTGCCAGGCCGTTCGCGTTGTCTTCGTACAACCGGTTCATCAATTGCCCCGATTCCAGCGCCTGCTGCAGCTGGGTCGCGGCATGACCTTCGGTGGCAAGGACAGGCGGTGCCGGCGTCGATATCGGCGCAAAGTCGTCGCCCACGGTAAAGCGCCGGATGTGAGGTGCTTTAAATCCGCCGTTGTTGTAGATCGCCCGGGTCGCGTCGTCCGGCAGCCAGGCGAGGATATCTTTTTGCAATTGGTTCGGCTTCTGAATGGCCTCCATCAAGGCCTGGCGGGTTGGAAACTGCATCAACTGCATGGTGGTGTTCAACGGGCGATACAGAATATGCGGTCCGGTGGTGCTGTCCTTGGGTTCAATCAGGTACATGTTGTTGACAACATCAGGTGCCTTACCCGGCTCGCGCGTAAAGGCCAAGGGCCGGATCACGATCTCCTTGCCGTCGACGGTTTTTGTGCCCGGCGTTGGATCAAGTAGTTGCTCAACGTACCGGAACCCCGTGGTGTCGAAACCGGATGCGCCTGTTGTTGCCAGTTTCAGGGCCTGGAGCTTCAGCTCGATGGGTACCTGCTGGGCAAACAACGAGAGGCGCTGAGCTTTTTTTGTGGGGTCGCCGAGCAATTCTTGCTTGAGGCGCTCCGGGTATTGCTTGCCGATGTCAGCGTCTTGAATCATTTTCTTGAGGACGCCGCCGCCCTCAAGTGCGGTTATTCGTGCATTGCCTGGCTTGCCATCTGGCTTGTAATAGACGTCTATCTGCCCGTCCGGCAACCCCGACAGATTACGCAGCAGCATGTCGGTCAGGCTCATTCTGACTCGATCGACGGTACCGAGGCCCGCCGAGATGTCCCCACCTCCCGAACCGGCCAACAGCCAGCCGCTCGTAGGCTTGAATTCAACTTCAATCTGCGAGGTGTTGTACGACCTGGGGCTGGGCAGCTGTGCGTCGAATTGCTTTTGGGCAAAGGTGCGCAGGTCGTCTATTGCGTAGTCGTACGACTGCCCTTTGTTGCGCTGCACAAAGCCCGCCAGCTCCAGCATGAGGTGGTGCAAGACGACGCGTTGCGAGTCGTTGGCCTGATTGACCCAGGCCGGCGGCTGAGCGGCTGCTTGAGTCTGGTCCGGCGCCTGCGCTGCAGATCGGTTGACGGACAGCGTGTCGACCCATTCACCGTCGATGATAATGCTGGCTTGGGTATCGAACGGATTGCCGGTCAGCACCCGCCCGAGACGGCCGGCTTGTAATGCGTCGTCCCAGGAGTCATAAGGCGTAATGTTGCCACTGGGTTCCACCACCAAGAGAATCTCGCGAGGCCCTGTCACGGAGCGATGAATCAACAGGTTGGGCGTGTCGTTGTGCTCGGGCCCGTTTGTAAGGCGATAGACAGTGGCTGGAGAACTGTTTGGGTCCTGGGGGGCAGCACGCGTCGAACCTTCAGGATGCTTTACGACCATGTCGATGGTTTTGCGTTGTTCGTCATCCAGCCCGGGCTGTTGGAGGCCGGCTCGCTGCAGGTTGTCTTGCAGGAGGCGGCTGACCAATGACTGACGGCTGTCGTTATAGAGCGCAGGCGCAGTGAAGGCGGGCTGCCTCCAGTAATCGTGGGTGGCCGCTTTGTAAATCGTTTCCACTTGCGTCGGTAAACGGAGCAACTCATTCTTCAGGGCGTTCATATCGATAGGGACGGGGACGTATCCGGGTGTCCCGGTGCGTGCCAGAAGGTCAGGGCGGGTGTCGAACAATTGGGCGCCCGGGGGGAAACGCAGTGATTGACTGTTGCTTAACGCGTTCATGGCGTAGTCCATGAGCGGCACCTCTTTGCGCTCGGCGGGATTCTCCGGGTCGTGTACGCCAATGCTCAGGTGGTTGATGTCCAGGTCCCCCGCACCATGGGCGATGCCCCGGACGTAGAAACCCAGCCATGAAGCCACCGCCGAATACAGGCTGGGGGCTGCGGCAAACAGGCTGTTGACGATGCGGGTTGCGGGGTCGATGGTGTTGGCGGGCGTTTTAGCGGGCTCCGACGTGACGGGTTGAACGTTACTTGCGTCCTCGAGCTGCCGGATGGCGGCGAGCTGTGCTTGCTGCACCGCGCGTGAGCGCTCGTCGGTGGGAGGGGGTTCCTGGTTCAAGGCGGGAAAGCCCTTTTGGAAGAGGGCGGTGCTCAGTGTGAGCGTCTCTGGCAAGGTTGTGCTGGTGGCAGGCACGCCATAAAAATTCAGGGCGTTACGGATAGAGATGGAACCGTCCGGGTAATAAGGCACGAGTTCATTCGTTCCGTCCCCCAGTTTCTTGGCCAGCGCCCTGATATCAACCGATAGCTCGGCCCATCCCGACTGATCATTGACCGTAGCGATCTTGCGCAAGG
The DNA here is from genome assembly GCF_020515595.1 of Pseudomonas sp. MWU16-30323. Taxonomy (NCBI): domain Bacteria; kingdom Pseudomonadati; phylum Pseudomonadota; class Gammaproteobacteria; order Pseudomonadales; family Pseudomonadaceae; genus Pseudomonas; species Pseudomonas sp. MWU16-30323. The sequence goes on along the minus strand of NZ_JAIWYM010000021.1, from coordinate 68,001 downwards.
CGTTGCGCTCAGGCACCAGCAGATCGCCGCTTGGCAGCGATATGCTTACGGTTGAAATGTCGATGTTTTGGCGTCGCAGAAAGTCCAGGACTGCCGGGGTCTGAAAGGCCTTGTTAAAGGCTTTGATCGTTTGTCCGAGCGTGGAGTGCTCGGGGGGCGTAATGAGGGTACCTGAGGCTGTGTTTGCGTCGGCCGGGTGTATTTCGTTTCTGTGCAGCAACAGCGCGGTGGCGCTCATTCGCGCCACTTCTTTATCCGCGTCGATAACGCGTGCCGCTATTGTTTGAGCAGGCGCCACGGCGGGTATTGGCCCGCTGGCATCCATGGCGGCAATGTCCTTTATGGTTTGTTGCTGGAGCTCGCTGACGTGGCGGTGGTAGTAGTGAGTGGAATCAGACAGCGACGGGAATGTTTGGGTAGTCAATAGAATGCCGGCCATTGGAAGCCGGGCCGGCACGGAGCGGTGGCCATAAAAGGTACCGACCAGCTCGGTCGGGGCGTTGTTTGGGCCGGTGTAGGTAAACGGCCCTCCAGTTCTTCCAATAAGCACTTTTGCTGCTGCCGACAGGTCTGCGGTGGCCCGTGCCCAGCCAGGACTTTCGTCATAAAAGGTTGCGATGCTCCCGTCAGTAAGACCCGCATAGAAACTCGTCCCGTAGCTGGGATACCAGCAGATTTTTGACAGGTCGATGTGGTTATCGCGGGCAAAAGTCGCGAAGGGTTCTGAGTTCAGCGCGCGGGTAAAATTGGCCCAGGCTATGCCAAATGTGGAGTTGGGCTCGACAGCGGTGGTCAGAGGGGTCCAACTGCTCCGGTGATCGTCCTGTGCGGTTGAGTTCGCGGCTTCCGTCAAGCCGAAGGCATAGTTGACGGCCATTTTACTGTCGCCTTGTTCTACCAGCGTTTTGGCGCGTTCCTCCTGCGGGCTCAGATCGTTGTCGCGGTGTGTACGCACCCGGGCGAGTGACTCGCTCGACACTTGAGGTGGCGAGGGAACCGCCTGAGGCGAGGTAGAGGGGGACGTGGGAAGGGCGATGGAAGCGGCACGCGAATCGGTAACTCTCATGAGGGCATCCTTCAGTTCATGTAAGACAGAGGCAGCGGCTACCGATAAGTTTTTCACGGCGGCAGTTGTGTGTCGTTCACCTGGGATGTGCAGTTCCGGGCGTGCCCGGGCCGCTTTGCAACGTGAAAAAATACGTGATGGATGGGTGAGACTTTTCGAGAAGGCCCTAAGCGCGTGCTGGGTCTGTGCGTCTGTTTCGGGGCGGTTCCAAGACAATTTGCGCCCGACCATAGGTGCCCATCGAACTTTGTGGTTAACTTCGGCACCTGAATTTCGTTTCACTACCACCACTAGAAGGATTCCGTTCATGGCTCAAGTTACCCTCCGAGGCAACCCTGTCCAGGTCGAAGGCGATTTGCCGAAAGTCGGCGCCAAGGCGCCAGACTTCACCCTGACTGCCGGCGATCTGTCTGACGCAACCCTGGCAAGCTTTGCCGGCAAGCGCAAAGTGCTGAACATCTTCCCAAGCGTTGATACCCCGACCTGCGCCACGTCGGTTCGCAAGTTCAACGCCCAGGTCAACGACGTGAACAACACCGTGGTGTTGTGCATCTCCACCGACCTGCCATTCGCCCAGGCGCGCTTCTGCGGTGCCGAAGGCCTGGAAAACGTGAAGAACCTGTCGGACTTCCGTGAGCCAGCCTTTGCTGTCGACTACGGTGTTTCGCTTGCTGACGGCCCGCTGCGCGGCCTGACTGCCCGTGCCGTCGTGGTACTGGACGAAAACGACAACGTGCTGCACAGCGAACTGGTCAGCGAAATCGGCCAAGAGCCAAACTACGAAGCAGCCCTGGCTGTTTTGAAGTAACTGTAACTACGCGTGACTGTCGTTTTGCAGTAACACGCGTGATGCAGTATTACGGCCTGGCCTAGTCCAGGCCGTTTTTATTTGTGCTTCAGATGCTTAGCCAGATAGCCAATGGACTAAGCGAAGAAGTTAAAAGTTGTAATCCAAGGTAAATAGCCGGTAAAGGCGCTTTTCTTAACGCGCCCCAGTGCTTATCTTTCAGCCTCCCGAAGAAGAAGCTCTCGCACCCAATGGTTGATCACTCCATGCAATCCACCCCTCGTCACTCCCGCCGCTGGCTGTTCGGCCTGCTCGTGCTGCTGGTCATTGCTGGCCTGTGCTGGAAGTTCTGGCCCGGCAGCAGCCACAAAGACAGCGCCGAGAAGAAGCCCGCCGGGCATGCCGGCAAGTCGGGCATGATGCGCCCGGGCTTTGGTGGTTCTACCGGCCCGGTGCCGGTGCGTGTGGCGCCCGCCGTGCTGGGTGAGTTCCCGGTGTACTACAAGGCGCTGGGCACGGTCACCGCCCTGAACACCATTAATGTGCGCAGTCGGGTAGGGGGAGAGCTGGTCAAGATCGCCTTTGAAGAAGGGCAGATGGTCAAGGCCGGTGACTTGCTGGCGGAAATCGACCCGCGCAGTTACCAGAATGCCTTGCTCCAGGCCCAGGGCACGTTGCTGCAGAACCAGGCCCAGTTGAAAAACGCCCAGGTCGACGTGCAGCGTTATCGCGACCTGTATGCCCAGGACAGTATCGCCAAGCAGACCCTCGACACCGCCGAAGCGCTGGTGTTGCAGTACCAGGGCACGGTCAAGACCAACCAGGGCGCGGTGGATGACGCCAAACTCAACCTCGAATTTACCAAGATCCGCGCCCCGATTACCGGGCGTGTCGGCCTGCGCCAGGTGGACGTGGGCAACCTCGTCGCGGCCAACGACACCACCTTCCTGGCGGTGATCACCCAGACCCAACCCATCAGCGTGGTCTTCACGCTGCCGGAAAACACCCTGGAAACCGTGCTGGCGCGTTATCACGCCGGCAACAAGCTGCCGGTAGAAGCCTGGGACCGTGGCGATGTGGCCCTGAAAGCCAGCGGCGTGTTGCAGAGCCTGGACAACCAGATCGACGTCACCACCGGCACCCTGAAATTCAAGGCGCGGTTCGATAACAAGGACCAGGCGCTGTTCCCCAACCAGTTCGTGAATGTGCACCTGCTGGCCGACACCCTGCATAACGTAGTGCTGGCGCCGTCGGCGGCGATTCAGTTCGGCAACAATGGCACCTTCGTCTACGTGCTCGATGGCGACAAGAAGGTCAAGGTACGTCCGCTGGTGATCGGTGACTCCGACGGCAACAACACCGTGATCAAGCAAGGCCTGGCCGCCGGCGACCGCGTGGTACTGGAAGGCACCGACCGCCTGAAGGACGGCAGCGATATCGAAGTGGTCAACGACAGCACTGAAGTGCCGACCACGCCGACCGAACACCTCCAGGGCCAGCCGGCAGCCAAGACGCAGCAAGGCCCGGCTGATGCCGGCAAGGCGCAAAAGGGCGGCGCATGAACCTCTCGCGGCTGTTCATCCTTCGCCCGGTAGCAACCACCCTGAGCATGCTGGCCATTGTTCTGGCCGGGGCGATCGCTTATCGCCTGTTGCCGGTCTCGGCCTTGCCCCAGGTGGACTACCCGACCATCCGGGTGATGACCCTGTACCCCGGCGCCAGCCCGGACGTGATGACCAGCGCGGTGACGGCGCCCCTGGAGCGTCAGTTCGGGCAGATGCCCGGCCTGACCCAGATGGCGTCCACCAGCTCCGGCGGCGCCTCGGTGCTGACCCTGCGTTTCAACCTCGACATCAACATGGATGTCGCCGAGCAACAGGTGCAGGCCGCGATCAACGCCGCCACCAACCTGCTGCCCAAGGACTTGCCGGCACCGCCGGTGTACAACAAGGTCAACCCGGCGGACACCCCGGTACTGACCCTGGCCATCACCTCCAAGACCATGTTGCTGCCCAAGCTCAACGACCTGGTCGACACGCGCATGGCGCAGAAAATCGCGCAGATCAGCGGCGTCGGCATGGTCAGCATCGCCGGTGGCCAGCGCCAGGCGGTGCGGATCAAGGTCAACCCCGAGGCCCTGGCGGCCAACGGCTTGAACCTGTCAGACGTGCGTACCCTGATCGCCGCGTCCAACGTCAACCAGCCCAAGGGTAACTTTGACGGCCCTACGCGGGTGTCGATGCTCGACGCCAACGACCAGTTGGTCTCGCCCAAGGAATACGCCGAGCTGATCCTCGCCTACAACAACGGCGCGCCGTTGCGGCTCAAGGACGTGGCGCAGATCGTCGACGGCGCCGAAAACGAGCGCCTCGCGGCCTGGGCCAATGAAAACCAGGCGGTTTTGCTGAACATTCAGCGCCAGCCCGGGGCCAACGTCATCGAAGTGGTGGACCGGATCAAGGCATTGTTGCCGAGCATCACCGACAACCTGCCGGCCGGCCTCGACGTGACGGTGCTCACCGACCGGACCCAGACCATCCGTGCCTCGGTCCGTGACGTACAACACGAATTGCTGATCGCCATTGCCCTGGTGGTGATGGTGACGTTCCTGTTCCTGCGCCGCTTCAGCGCCACCATCATCCCGTCCATCGCCGTGCCACTGTCCCTGGTGGGCACCTTTGGCGTGATGTACCTGGCCGGTTTCTCCATCAACAACCTGACGCTGATGGCCCTGACCATCGCCACCGGTTTTGTGGTGGACGATGCCATCGTGATGCTGGAGAACATTTCCCGCTATATCGAGGAAGGCGAGACGCCCATGGCGGCCGCGCTCAAGGGCGCCAAGCAGATCGGCTTCACCCTGATTTCCCTGACCCTGTCGCTGATTGCGGTATTGATCCCGCTGCTGTTCATGGCCGACGTGGTGGGGCGCTTGTTCCGTGAGTTCGCCATCACCCTGGCGGTGGCGATCCTGATTTCCCTGGTGGTGTCCCTGACCCTGACGCCAATGATGTGCGCGCGTTTGCTCAAGCGCGAACCCAAGGAAGAAGAGCAGGGCCGTTTCTACAAGGCCAGCGGCGCCTGGATCGACTGGCTGATCGCAGCCTACGGGCGCAAGTTGCAGTGGGTGCTCAAGCACCAGCCGCTGACCTTGCTGGTGGCCATCGCCACTTTGGGCCTGACCGTGGTGCTGTACCTGGTGGTGCCCAAGGGCTTCTTCCCGGTGCAGGACACCGGCGTGATCCAGGGCATTTCCGAAGCGCCGCAGTCGATTTCCTTTGCGGCCATGAGCCAGCGCCAGCAGGAGCTGGCGAAGATCATCCTCGAAGACCCGGCGGTGGAAAGCCTGTCGTCCTACATCGGGGTGGACGGTGATAACGCCACCCTCAACAGCGGCCGCCTGCTGATCAACCTCAAGCCCCACGGCGAACGGGACCTCAGCGCGGCACAGATCATCACGCGCCTGCAACCGCAGCTGGACAAGCTGGTGGGTATCCGCCTGTTCATGCAGCCGGTGCAGGACCTGACCATTGAAGACCGCGTCAGCCGCACCCAGTACCAGTTCAGCATGTCCTCGCCGGACGCCGAGCTGCTGGCGCTGTGGAGTGACAAGCTGGTGCACGCCCTCAGTCAACTGCCGGAACTCTCCGACGTCGCCAGTGACCTGCAGGACAAAGGCCTGCAGGTGTACCTGGTGATCGACCGCGACGCGGCTTCGCGCCTTGGCGTGTCGGTCTCGACCATCACGGATGCGCTGTACGACGCGTTCGGCCAGCGGCAGATTTCCACCATCTATACCCAGGCCAGCCAGTACCGCGTCGTGCTGCAGGCCCAGTCGGGGGAAACCCTCGGCCCGGCCGCCCTGAACCAGATCCACGTGAAAACCACCGACGGCGGCCAGGTACGGCTGTCGAGCCTGGCCCACGTGGAACAGCGCCAGGCCCAGCTGGCGATCGCCCATATCGGCCAGTTCCCGGCGGTGATGATGTCGTTCAACCTGGCCCCCGGCGTGGCGCTGGGCAAGGGTGTGGAACTGATCAACCAGGCCCAGAAGGACATCGGCATGCCCGTCGGCGTGCAGACTCAATTCCAGGGCGCGGCCCAGGCGTTCGAGGCCTCGCTGTCGAGTACCTTGCTGCTGATCCTGGCGGCGGTAGTGACCATGTACATCGTGTTGGGTGTGCTCTACGAGAGCTACATCCACCCGATCACCATTCTCTCGACCTTGCCGTCGGCAGCGGTAGGGGCCTTGCTGGCCTTGCTGCTCAGTGGCAACGACCTGGGGATGATCGCGATCATCGGCATCATCCTGTTGATCGGTATCGTGAAGAAGAACGCGATCATGATGATCGACTTTGCCCTCGACGCTGAGCGCAACCAGGGCCTGGACCCGCAAACCGCGATCTACCAGGCAGCGCTGTTGCGCTTCCGGCCGATCCTGATGACCACCCTGGCGGCGCTGTTCGGTGCGGTGCCGTTGATGCTCGCCACCGGCTCCGGTGCAGAACTGCGTCAGCCCCTGGGCCTGGTCATGGTCGGTGGGCTGCTGGTGAGCCAGGTGTTGACCCTGTTTACCACTCCGGTGATCTACCTGTATTTCGACCGCCTTGGCCGTCGCTGGCGCAAAGAGCCCGTGCGCCTGGAGCCGGTTGAGTCATGAACCTGTCCGGACCTTTCATTCGCCGGCCGGTCGCGACCATGCTGCTGAGCCTGGCGATCATGCTGCTGGGCGGCGTCAGCTTCAACCTGCTGCCAGTCTCGCCTTTGCCGCAGATCGACTTCCCGGTGATCGTGGTGTCGGCCAGCTTGCCCGGTGCCAGCCCCGAGGTGATGGCGTCTACGGTGGCCACGCCGCTGGAGCGTTCCTTCGGCGCAATTGCCGGCATTACCACCATGAGCAGTTCGTCGAGCCAGGGTTCGACCCGGGTGATCCTGGCGTTCGACTCCAATCGCGACATCAACGGCGCGGCGCGGGAAGTGCAGGCGGCGATCAACGCCTCCCGTAACCTGCTGCCCAGTGGCATGCGCAGCATGCCCACCTACAAGAAGATCAACCCGTCCCAGGCGCCGATCATGGTGCTGTCCCTGACCTCGGACGTGTTGCCCAAGGGCCAGTTGTACGACCTGGCCTCGACTATCCTGTCCCAGAGCCTGTCCCAGGTGCCGGGGGTGGGTGAAGTGCAGATCGGCGGCAGCTCCTTGCCCGCCGTGCGTATCGAACTTGAACCCAAGGCCCTCGACCAATACGGCGTGGCCCTGGACGATGTGCGTAACACCATCGCCAATGCCAACGTGCGCCGGCCCAAGGGGTCGCTGGAAGACAGTGAGCGCAACTGGCAGATCCAGGCCAACGACCAGTTGGAAAAGGCCAAGGACTACGAACCACTGCTGATCCGCTACCAGAATGGCGCGGCCCTGCGCCTGGGGGATGTGGCGAAAATCAGCGATGGCGTCGAGGACCGCTACAACAGCGGCTTCTTCAACAACGACTCGGCGGTGCTGCTGGTGATCAACCGCCAGTCCGGTGCCAACATCATCGAGACCGTGAAGCAGATCAAGGCGCAGCTGCCGGCCTTGCAGGCGGTGTTGCCGTCCAGCGTCAAGCTGAACCTGGCCATGGACCGTTCGCCGGTGATCACCGCCACCTTGCACGAAGCCGAGATGACCTTGCTGATTGCCGTGGCCCTGGTGATCCTGGTGGTGTACCTGTTCCTCGGCAACTTCCGTGCCTCGCTGATTCCCACCCTGGCGGTGCCGGTGTCGCTGGTGGGCACTTTTGCGGTGATGTACCTGTTCGGCTTTTCCCTGAACAACCTGTCGCTGATGGCGCTGATCCTCGCCACCGGCCTGGTGGTGGACGACGCCATCGTGGTACTGGAGAACATTTCCCGGCACATCGACGAAGGCGTGCCGCCGATGAAGGCGGCGTACCTGGGGGCCCAGGAAGTCGGCTTCACGTTGCTGTCGATGAACGTCTCGCTGGTGGCGGTGTTCCTCTCGATCCTGTTCATGGGCGGGATCGTTACCAGCCTGTTCCGCGAGTTTTCCATCACCTTGGCGGCGGCGATCATCGTCTCGCTGGTGGTGTCCCTGACCCTGACCCCGATGCTCTGCGCCCGCTGGCTCAAGCCCCATGTCAAAGGCCAGGAGACAGGCTTGCAGCGCTGGAGCCAGAAGATCAACGACCGCATGGTGGCCGGCTACGCCCGCAGCCTGGACTGGGTGCTGCGCCACAAGCGCCTGACGCTGCTCAGCCTGTTGGTGACCATTGGCGTCAACGTGGCGCTGTATGTGGTGGTGCCGAAAACCTTCATGCCCCAGCAGGACACCGGGCAACTGATCGGTTTTGTGCGCGGCGATGACGGGCTGTCATTCAGTGTCATGCAGCCGAAGATGGAAATCTTCCGCAAGGCAGTCCTGCAGGACCCCGCCGTGTTGAGCGTGGCAGGCTTTATTGGCGGCAACAGCGGCACCAATAACGCGGTGATGCTGGTGCGGCTCAAGCCCATCAGCGAACGCAAGATTTCTGCCCAGGCGGTGATCGAACGCATGCGCAAGAATGTGCCACTGGTGCCCGGCGGGCGCCTGATGCTGATGGCTGACCAGGACCTGCAATTTGGTGGCGGCCGCGACCAGACCACCTCGCAGTATTCCTACATCCTGCAAAGCGGCGACCTGGCGGCGTTGCGCCTGTGGTACCCGAAAGTGGTCGCCGCGTTGCGTGAACTGCCGGAACTCACCGCCATCGATGCCCGTGAAGGCCGTGGTGCGGCCCAGGTCACGCTGATTGTCGACCGCGACCAGGCCAAGCGCCTGGGCATTGATATGAACATGGTCACCGCGGTGCTCAACAACGCCTACAGCCAGCGCCAGATTTCCACCATCTACGACAGCCTCAACCAGTACCAGGTGGTGATGGAAGTCAATCCGAAGTACGCCCAGGACCCGATCACCCTCAATCAGATGCAGGTGATCACGTCCACCGGTGCACGTGTCCCGCTGTCGGCCATCGCCCACTATGAAAACAGCCTGGCGGATGATCGGGTCAGCCATGAAGGCCAGTTCGCCTCGGAAAACATTGCGTTTGATATGTCACCCGGGGTCACGGTGGAGCAGGGCACGGCCGCTATCGAGCGAGCGATTGCCAAGGTCGGCCTGCCTGAAGATGTGATCGCGAAGATGGCCGGTACGGCCGACGCCTTCGCCGCCACCCAGAAAGGCCAGCCGTTCATGATCCTCGGTGCGCTGGTGGCGGTGTACCTGGTATTGGGGATTCTGTACGAGAGCTACATTCACCCGCTGACCATTCTGTCGACCTTGCCGTCGGCGGGGGTGGGCGCCTTGCTCTCGATCTATCTGCTGGGTGGGGAATTCAGCCTGATCTCGCTGTTGGGGCTGTTCCTGCTGATCGGGGTGGTGAAGAAAAACGCGATCCTGATGATCGACCTGGCGCTGCAACTGGAGCGCAAGGACGGCATGAGCCCGCTGGAATCGATTCGCGCCGCCTGCCTCGTGCGGCTGCGCCCGATCCTGATGACCACCCTGGCGGCGATTCTGGGCGCCGTGCCGCTGCTGCTCAGCACCGCCGAAGGCGCGGAAATGCGCCAGCCCTTGGGCCTGACGATTATCGGCGGGCTGGTATTCAGCCAGATCCTGACCCTCTACACCACGCCTGTGGTTTACCTTTATCTCGACCGCCTGCGCCACCGTTTCAACGGTTGGCGCGGAGTGCGTACCGATGCTGCCCTGGACACTGCGCTATGACCGACTCAACGTTTCCCACCGTGCAACGTCTGGCGATGACGCGCGGCTCCAAGCTGCTGAGCCTGGCCCTGTGCGGCGTGATGCTCAGCGCCTGCGCCGTCGGCCCGGATTACAAACGCCCCGAATTGACCGAGCCGGCCCAGTACAAGGAAGCCCAGGGCTGGCGCCAGGCCGCGCCCAGCGACTCGTTGGCCCGGGGGGCCTGGTGGGAGCTGTACGGCGACAAACAACTCAATGAGTTGGTAGAAAAACTCAACAGCTCCAACCAGACCGTGGCCCAGGCCGAGGCGCGTTATCGCCAGGCGGCCTCCCAGGTGCGCAGTGCCCGTGGTGCGTTCTTCCCCACGGTTGACCTGAGTGCCTCGAAAAGCCGGGCCAGCCAGGGAACCGGCAGCAGTAACGCCAGCCTCAGCAGCTCCAGCAGCGGTATCCGCGACACCTTGAACGCCCAGCTGGGCGTGAGTTGGGAAGCCGATATCTGGGGCAAACTGCGCCGGGGCCTGGAAGCCAATGAAGCCAGCGCCGAAGCCAGCGCAGCGGACCTCGCGGCGATGCGCCTGAGCCAGCAATCGGAACTGGTGCAGGATTACCTGCAGCTGCGGGTCATGGACGAACAGACCCGTTTGCTGCAAGCCACGGTGGACACCTACCAACGCTCCCTGCAAATGACCCAGAACCAATACCGTGCCGGAGTCTCGGGCAAGGATGCCATTGCCCAGGCCCAGACCCAGCTGAAAAGCACCCAGGCCAGCATGATCGACCTGATCTGGCAGCGGGCGCAGCTGGAAAACGCCATTGCCGTGCTGATCGGTGTGCCGCCGGCCAACTTCAACCTGGCGGTGAGCAAGGACATTCCGGCGCTGCCGCAGATTCCGGTGAGCCTGCCGTCGCAACTGCTGGAACGCCGCCCGGATATCGCCCAGGCTGAGCGCTCGGTGATTGCGGCCAACGCCAATATCGGCGTGGCCAAGACCGCGTACTACCCGGACCTGACCCTGAGCCTGGCCGGCGGCTATTCCAGCAGCACCTACGCCGACTGGATCAGCCTGCCGAACCGCTTCTGGTCGGTGGGGCCGAAACTCGCCATGACCCTGTTTGACGGCGGCCAGCGTTCGGCCGAAGTCGACCGCGCCGAAGCGTCCTACGACGAAACCGTGGCCAAGTACCGCCAGACCGTACTCGACGGTTTCCGTGAGGTGGAAAACTATATGGTGCAGCTCAAGGTCCTGGAAGACGAAGCGGTTGTCAGCAACGAAGCCCTCGACGCGGCCCGGGAATCCCTGCGCCTGACCCAGAACCAGTACAAGGCCGGGTTGATCGCCTATCTCGATGTGGTCACTGTGCAAGCCACAGCCCTGAGCAACGAGCGCACGGTGCTGACCCTGCTGCAAACCCGGCTGGTGGCCAGCGTGCAACTGATCGCGGCACTGGGCGGTGGTTGGGATGGGCAGATGCAACTGAGCGACAAGAAGTAAACACCGATCCTGGAGGTGGACTGGCTTGTGTGGGAGCGGGCTTGCTCGCGAAAACGGTGGGTCAGTCAACTGTGTATGAACTGACCCACCGTTTTCGCGAGCAAGCCCGCTCCCACAAGGGTTTTGCGGTGTTTTTGAGCCAGTAGTTTGGCGTCAAATTGTGAATGATGGCTATACGATAATATTTCAGGTGTACAAGAATTAATCTCGCTACAATCCCCGACTTTTCACCCCGGCACGGAAGCCGTTTGGCCCATTGGTCACGAGAAGTCCCATGCTCACCGGTAGTTATTCCCCCGCCCTGGTCCTGATTTCCCTGTTCGTCGCGATCCTCGCGTCCTATACCGCGTTGGACCTGACAGGCCGTATTGCCACGGCCAAAGGCCGCGCCGTATACCTGTGGATGGGCGGCGGTGCGTTGGCAATGGGTGTGGGTATCTGGTCGATGCACTTTATCGGCATGCTCGCCTTTCGCTTGCCCATCAGTCTGGGCTATGACATCGACATCACGGCGCTGTCATTGCTGATCGCAGTCCTTTCCAGTGGTTTTGCCTTGTGGCTGGTCAGCCAGCCGCGCTTGCCCGCCTGGCAGCTGGCGTTTGGCGCCTTGATCATGGGCGCCGGCATCAGCGCCATGCATTACACCGGCATGGCTGCGATGCGCATGACGCCCGGCATCGACTACGACCCCACGCTGTTCACCGCCTCCCTGTTGATCGCAGTGGGTGCTTCGGCGGCGGCCTTGTGGATCGCCTTCAATCTGCGGCGCAACACGCCTTACGTGCGTTTGGCCCGGGGCGGGGCCGCCATGGTGATGGGCGTGGCAATCGTCGGCATGCATTACACCGGCATGGCCGCTGCGCGTTTCGCCGATGGCAGTTTCTGCGGCGCAGCCCTGACAGGCCTCAGCGGCAAGGGCCTGGATAATCTGGTGCTGGTGACCACCCTCGCGGTGCTGATCATTGCGCTGCTGACCTCGCTGGCCGATGCCCGCCTGGAAGCCCGTACCGCGGTGTTGGCCGACTCCTTGACCCAGGCCAACCAGGAGCTCACTCACTTGGCCCTGCACGACATGCTCACCGGCTTGCCCAACCGCACCTTGCTCGCTGACCGGATTCAACAAGCGCTACAGCGGGTGAACGAGGAGGGCGGTTGTTTCGCGCTGATGTTTATCGACCTGGACGGCTTCAAGCCGGTCAACGACGCCTTCGGCCACCACATGGGCGACCTGCTGTTGCAGCAGGTCGGCCTGCGCCTGCGGGAAGACTTGCGCAGCCAGGACACCCTGGCCCGCATCGGCGGTGATGAGTTTGTCTTGCTGGTGCAGTTGACCCAGCCCGACGACGCGCTGCGCCTGGCCGAGCGCCAGGTGGGCTTGATCAACCAGTCGTTCCGCGTGGCCGAGCACGAGCTGAAGATCTCCGCCAGCATCGGTATCGCGCTGTTCCCCGGCAATGGCGCCACGCCCCAGGAACTGCTGATGAACGCCGACGCGGCGATGTATCACGCCAAGGGCATGGGCAAGAACGGCTACAGCTTTTTCGACGTGTCGATGAACACCAATGCGCGCAAACAACTGCAACTGCTGCAGGACTTGCGCAACGCCGTGGAGCATGAACAGTTCCGGCTGTATTACCAGCCCAAGTTCGACGCCGTCAGCGGCCGCCCGGTCGGTGCCGAAGCCCTGCTGCGCTGGGAGCATCCGCAACAGGGCTTGTTATTGCCGGACAAGTTTATCGAGCTGGCGGAAAAGACCGGGCTGATCATCCCCATCGGCGACTGGGTACTCAATGAGGCCTGCCGCCAGATGCAGGTGTGGTACGCCCAGGGCTATCACGACTGGCGCATTGCGGTGAACCTGTCGGCGTTGCAGTTCTGCCATGCCGGGCTGGTCAAGAGTGTCGCCAACGCGCTGGAGCGCCATCGGTTGCCGGCCAACAGCCTGACCCTGGAAATCACCGAGACCACCGCCATGAGCGATGCCGACGCGAGCATGACAGTGTTGCAGAAGCTTTCGGACATGGGGGTGGACCTGTCCATCGACGACTTCGGTACCGGCTATTCGAGCCTGATGTACCTCAAGCGCCTGCCGGCCAATGAACTGAAAATCGACCGTGGGTTTGTGCGCGACCTGGAGCACGACAGTGACGATGCCGCCATTGTCTCGGCCATCGTCGCCCTCGGCCAAGCCCTGGGCCTGCGTATTGTGGCCGAAGGGGTCGAGACCGACTCACAGCAGAGCTTCCTCACACGGTTGGGCTGCGATTCATTGCAAGGTTATCTGCTGGGGCATCCGCTGCCGGCGGACCAGTTTATGAAGGACATTGAAAAGGCCACCGCCGGAGTGGCCGATACCCGCAGCTGAGTGCGGGTCATACCTGTTAATTCTGACAGTAGCGACCGTGATACAGCGCGTATAAAGTCGATTCCAGGAAGCTGACTTGGGAGCCGACCGACATGGCATCGCTCATGACCGGTGTATTCACGCCCACAGGTTCGATGCTCGAACCCCGTTATTTCCACAATGCTGTAGGCATCGGCGACCTGGGCGTACTGGTCATCGCCGGGGAAGGCCTCGGCGAGGCTTCAGGCTCGCGTTTCGACCAATTGGCGCCTGGCGCACCCGGTGGTTCATCTGCCACCCGAATCATGGCCAGCGTGGAGTTCTACCACCAAGCGTCAGGGCAGTGGTCGACGGTTGCGCCGCTTCCGTTTCCCCGCAGTGCCAGTGCTGCTGTGGTTTTGCAGTCGGGCCTTGTGCTGTTGACGGCGGGGAGTGAGTCCGGCCAGTCGATCAGCGATGTGCAGTTGTATAACGTCTCAACCCACCGCTGGACGCCTACGGGGCCCTTGCACACGCCGCGCTTCGGCCATACCAGCACGCTGTTGGCGTCAGGAAACGTCTTGGTGGTCGGTGGCAATAATCTGCAGTCAGGCAGCGGGCAGGTGCAAGACAGCGTTGAGTGCTACGACCCGTTCACCGGCCATTGGCAGCGTAAAGCCTGGCTCCCCGTGGATGCCATGAATCACACCGCAACCTTGCCGGCGAGCTTTATGATCCGAGGTCCGCTCAATGGACGCTGACCGCGGCCCTCCACCCCGGGCGTTTCGGCCATGGCGCGTGCTGCCTTTCTACGGGGCAAGTGCTGATTGCGGGGGGCTCGAGGGCCACCCCTCATCCGGCGCCACTGTCCAATGCCGAGCTTTTTACCCTGGCGTGATCAACACCCTCTTCTCGGGTTGACCTGAGCCCATGCAAAACCTGCCGGTCGCAGGTAGTATTGGATCCATCAGCTCACGTTGAATCAGGAGACCTTACACATGGACAAAGTCGTCGTCATCACCGGTGGCAGCCGTGGGATCGGCGCCGCCACGGCGTTGCTGGCCGCTGCCCAAGGCTATCGTATCTGCATCAACTACCAGTCTGATGAGGACGCTGCTCACCGAGTGCTTGAGCAAGTGCGCGCCCTCGGCGCCCAGGCCATTGCGGTGCGGGCCGATGTCAGCATCGAAGACGAAGTGATCGGCCTGTTCCACCGTGTTGATACCGAGCTGGGCCGGGTGACGGCCTTGGTGAACAACGCCGGTACCGTGGGACACAAGTCGCGGGTCGATGAAATGTCCGAGTTCCGCATCCTGAAGACCCTCAGGACCAATGTGTTGGGGCCGATCCTGTGTGCCAAGCATGCGCTGCTGCGCATGTCGCCCAAGCATGGCGGGCAGGGCGGCAGCATCGTCAACGTTTCATCGGCCGCCGCGCGGTTGGGCTCGCCGGGGGAATATGTGGATTACGCCGCGTCCAAGGGCGCGCTGGATACCTTCACTCTGGGGCTCTCCAAGGAAGTGGCGGGTGAGGGGGTCCGGGTCAATGGTGTGCGGCCTGGCTTAATCTTCACCGACTTTCACGCGCTGAGCGGCGACCCTGACCGGGTCAGCAAGCTTGAGCCGGGCATCCCAATGGCCCGTGGCGGGCGTGCCGAAGAAGTGGCGGAAGGGATTATCTGGTTGCTGTCGGACAAGGCGTCCTATGCCACCGGGACCTTCATTGACCTGGCGGGCGGTCGATAAGGTTATAGCGCCTGTTCGGACGCCATCGCGGGCAAGCCCGGCTCCCACAGAGATACGCGATCAATTGTGGGAGCCGGGCTTGCCCGCGATGGCGTCAGTTGTCTTCACACAGCCTGTCAAAACGAACGCACAATTTTCCCCAGGGTCTCCATCGCCTTCTCACACGACTCATCCCACGGGCTGCCATAGTTCAAGCGAATGCAGTTCCTGAAGCGCTGGGTCGGCGAGAAGATCGGCCCCGGTGCGATGCTGATGCCCTGGGCCAGGGCCATTTGGAACAACTTCAACGAGTCGGTCTGCTCCGGCAATTCCAACCACAGGAAGTACCCGCCGGCAGGCTGGCTGACCCGTGTCTGCGCCGGGAAATAGCGCGCGATGGCGGCGAGCATGGCGCTTTGCTGTTCTTCCAGCGCGTAGCGCAATTTACGCAGGTGCCGGTCGTACCCGCCGTGTTGCAGGTAATCGGCAATCGCCGCCTGCGCCGGCATCGAGGCACACAGCGACGTCATCAATTTCAGCCGCTCGATCTTCTGCGCATAACGTCCGGCGGCGACCCAGCCGATGCGGTAGCCCGGAGCCAGGCTCTTGGCGAACGAGCCGCAATGCATCACCAGGCCTTCGGTGTCGAACGCCTTCGCCGGTTTGGGCGCCTGTTGGCCGTAGTACAACTCGGCGTACACGTCGTCTTCGATCAGCGGCACTTGATGGCTGCGCAGTAACTCCACCAGTTCCTGTTTCCGGGCCTCGGGCATGGTTGCGCCCATCGGGTTCTGGAAACTGGTCATGCACCAACAGGCCTTGATCGGGTAGCGCTCCAGGCTTTGCGCCAGCACCTTGAGGTCAATGCCATCGCGTGGGTGTACGGGGATTTCCACCGCCTTGAGTTTCAGGCGTTCGAGGATCTGCAGGCTGGCGTAGAACGCCGGTGCTTCGATGGCCACCAGGTCGCCCGGCTCGGTCACGGCTTGCAGGCACAGGTTCAGTGCTTCAAGGGCGCCGTTGGTGATCAACAGTTCTTCCATGGGCAGCATCAGCCCGCCCACCATGTAGCGCAAGGCGATTTGCCGGCGCAGTTGCGGGTTGCCCGGCGACATGTCGGTGACCACCATGCGCGGGTCCATTTCCCGGCTGGCGCTGGCCAGGGAACGGGCCAGGCGTTGCAGCGGGAACAGCGTCGGGCTGGGGAAGGCCGAGCCGAAGGGCACGGTTTGCGGGTCTTTGATGGAATCGAGTACCGAGAACACCAATTCGCTGACGTCCACCTCGGTGGACTCGTGCACATGGGCACTCACCACCGGCTCGGAAAACGGGCTCGGCGCATGGGTGTTGACGAAGTACCCGGAGCGCGGCCGGGCGCGGATCAGCCCGCGACGCTCCAGCAGGTAGTAGGCCTGGAACACCGTGGACGGGCTGACACCGTAGGTCTGGCTGGCATAGCGCACCGAAGGCACGCGCTGGCCGGGGCCGAGGACGCCGGAGCGGATCAGTTCTGCGATGTCGTCGGCGAATTTTTCGTAGCGTTTCATTGGGGCTCAGTGCTTTGAACAGATTTTGCTGATTGAACACCGATCAAACTGTGGGAGCAGGCTTGCCTGCTCCCACATTTGATCTCCAGTGTTGCTGAAAGCTCGGGTTCAGCGATTCAATGGCGCCACAAACCGGCTGTCCGCCGCGCTGTAGATCCACGGTTCATCCACGTCCGTGACCTTGAAGCGGAGGGTCTGGGAACTGCTGGCGGGCTTGTCTGCCGTCATCGCCACCGACACCGGCACATCGGTAATCTCTCCCGGCGCCAGGCTGATGTCGGTCTTGCCCTGCAACTGGAAGCCATCGCCGTCCACCAGCTCCAGGCGATAATCCTGGCGTTGCTGGGTCTTGTTGATGACCTTGAGGCTGTAGATGTTCTCGATCAAGCCTTCACTGTTTTCGCGAAACATCCCACGGTCCTTGGTCACGTCCAGCGACACCATCGGGCGCGCCACCAGGGCCACCACCAGCGCGCCGATCATCACCAGCAGCACGGCACTGTAGCCGATCAGCCGTGGCCTGAGCAGATGGGTCTTGCCACCTTGCAACTGATGTTCCGAGGTATAGCTGACCAGTCCGCGGGCATAGCCCATTTTATCCATGATCGAATCACAGGCATCGATGCACGCGGCGCAGCCGATGCATTCCATTTGCAGGCCGTCACGGATGTCGATACCGGTGGGGCACACCTGCACGCACAGCTGGCAGTCGATGCAGTCACCGAGGCCGACGTCCGCCGGTTGCACGTCACGTTTGCGCGGGCCACGGTTTTCGCCACGGGCCACGTCGTAGGAAATGGTCAGGGTGTCCTTGTCAAACATCACACTCTGGAACCGCGCATAGGGGCACATGTGCATGCACACCGCTTCCCGCAGCCAACCGGCATTGATGTAGGTGGCGCCGGTAAAAAACAGCACCCAGAACAGGCTGACGCCGCCCATTTGCCAGGTCAGCAGTTCTTCGGCCAGCGGCCGGATCGGTGTGAAGTAGCCGACAAACGTCAGCCCGGTGAGCACGCTGATACCCAGCCACAGCGTGTGCTTGGCCGAGCGCCGAGCCAGCTTGTTCAAGCCCCAGGGTGCAGCCTGCAGCTTGATGCGTTGGTTTCGCTCGCCTTCCGTGACCTTTTCGCACCACATGAATAGCCAGGTAAACGAGCTTTGCGGGCAGGTATAGCCGCACCACACCCGGCCTGCGAACACGGTGATCGCGAACAGGCCGAATGCACAGATGATCAACAGCGCCGACAGCAGGATGAAATCCTGGGGCCAGAACGTGGCACCAAAGATATGGAATTTGCTTTCAGCCAGGTCCCACAGCACCGCTTGCCGGCCGCCCCAGTTCAGCCACACGGTGCCGAAAAACGCCAGGAACAGAAAGCCTGCGCCCGCTACACGCAAGGTGCGGAACAGGCCGGTAAAACTGCGGGTATGAATCAGGTTGTCGCTGGATTTGGCCTTCATCTTCTTTGGATGTGCAGGCTCAAACACGTCTACGGTTCGGACGGGGATTCTATCGCTCATGGTCTTTCGCTCATCAGCCTCCATCAGGCAGATGAACTATGACCGGCGCTCTGTTTGCATAACAGACTCAGGTAGGGCGATAAAAAGCGGATCAGATGGGCCGACAGCGCCTGCCTGCGACAATGTGCTGCACCCGGTGGTGCGCGGGGTGCAGCGCGTTCGAGGCGGGGCTGATTCAGGTCAATCAAATCACCGAATCACCGTCGGTAGCTTTCAAGTGCTTACGGCCATCCTTGGCGCCAGCGACGGTCAATGCGTCGGCTTCGGCTTCGGTGATGTAGGTACGGTCGCCGTTCAACTTCACAAACGACATGGATTTTTCGCTGTCGGTTTCGACAGTGACATGGGTGGCTTCCAGTTGTTTTTCGTGGCCGTCTACATCGACGGTGAAGAAACATTGCTGACCTTCGATACGTACGGGCATATCGATCTCCTTTTTGTGGGTTATTGCTGATTAGGGTGGGAGGCGCAGGCAATGGTTCTGCGCAACTGACTGACGGTCGGTGCTGTCCATGTTCTATCGAACCTAACAAGGACACGTCCATGGACGCCTGGTGGCATGAAGTCTGGGAAACCCTGCAAGCGGAATTTGCCGATATCGGCGATGCCCGCCAACTCACGCAAATCACCGTGCGGCTGCTGATTGCCGCGATATTGGGCGGGATCCTGGGTTACGAGCGCGAACAGAAAGGCAAGGCCGCCGGGGTACGCACCCACATGCTCGTGGCCATGGGCGCCGCGTTGTTTGTGTTGGTACCGAGCATGTCGGGCTCCCAGGCCGACGCCATGAGCCGCGTGCTGCAGGGCGTGATCGCGGGCATCGGCTTTCTTGGCGCCGGCACCATCCTCAAGGGCAAGGAAGACGAAGAGGGCCAGCACGTCAAAGGCCTGACCACCGCGGCCGGCCTCTGGATGACCGCCGCCATCGGGGTGGCGGCGGGGATGGGGCGGGAGTCGACGGCGGTGCTCAGTACGTTATTGGCATTGGCGGTGTTCAGCGTCATGCCAAGGATAGTGCGGCTGCTGGAGAAGGATTAGACGATGACCGGCGGCATGGTCGTCGGTGGTTCCTCCACGGGTGGTGGCTGAGTGCCAGGTGGCTCCTGCTCGGGAACCGGCTCGGGCTCGGTCGGCGGCAATGTCGGCTTATCGATATTGGGATCAGGCGTTTCAGCTGGAATAGGGATATTCATCGGTGTGGCCTCCTTTGTGCTTTGCTCTATCGGTGGACAATCGCCCGGTGGATTTGATTCCCCGCCCGATGGCGTCATATCCACCTGAACTTTTCAATCGCCAGCATGCTCGGAACCTATACGGCCCTGCTCAGGGAGAGCGTGGCCGTTTCAGAATTTGGATCAAGCGCAAGAGCGTCCACTGGGCGTTAAGGGGAGATGCTCGATGACTGCTGAAACACTGACCCAAGACGATTCAACCTCTACATTACCGCTGTCCCAGGCACTGTTGCTGCCACGGATTGCGATTGAAAGCACCACGCCGGTGATCAATGGTGGCCAGTTTGCGGTCAAGGCTGTGGTTGGCCAGCGTGTGCAGGTTGCCAGCAAGGTTTTTGCCGACGGCCATGACAAACTCGCGGTGCTGATCCGCTGGCGCCCGTTGAATGAAGAAAGCTGGCACAGCGTGGTGATGACCGACGTTGGCAACAACGGCTGGGAAGGCGCATTCACCGTGACCGCCCAGGGGCCGCATGAGTATTGCATCGAAGCCTGGATCGACACGTTCGCCAGCTTCCGCTACGAATTAAGCAAGAAACACGAGGCCGGGGTGCCGGTCAGTCTGGAGTTGCAGGAAGGCCGCAGCCAGGTCTTGCAAGCCGCCGAACGCAGTGACAACGAACTGCGCGACCGCCTGATGCTGCTGCACCACGAACTCTCAGGCTTGCTGGAAACCGAGCAGGTCGCGTTGTTCCTGCACGAAGACAGTGCACACCTGATGACCCAGGCCGATCACCGCGCCTATTTGAGCATCAGCCCGGTATTCCCGATTGACGTGGAGCGCGAAGCTGCGCAGTTCGCCAGCTGGTACGAGCTGTTTCCCCGCTCGATCACCGACGATCCTGCGCGCCACGGCACCTTTAACGACGTGCACTCGCGCCTGTCGATGATCCATGACATGGGTTTTGACGTGTTGTACTTCCCGCCGATCCATCCCATCGGCCGTAGCCACCGCAAGGGCAAGAACAACTCCCTGACCGCCGGGCCCGATGATCCGGGTAGCCCGTATGCCATCGGCAGCGAAGAGGGCGGCCACGAGGCGATCCACTCGCAGCTCGGCACCCGTGAAGACTTCCGCAACCTGGTCAAGGCCGCCGCCGACCATGGCCTGGAAATCGCCCTGGATTTTGCAATCCAGTGTTCCCAGGACCATCCGTGGCTCAAACAGCATCCGGGCTGGTTCAACTGGCGGCCCGACGGCACGATCAAATACGCCGAGAACCCGCCAAAGAAATACCAGGACATCGTCAACGTCGACTTCTACGCGGCGGACGCCATTCCCAGCCTGTGGATCGAGTTGCGAGACATCGTGGTAGGTTGGGTAGAAGAGGGCGTGAAGACCTTTCGCGTCGATAACCCCCACACCAAGCCGCTGCCGTTCTGGCAATGGCTGATCAGCGATGTGCGCGGCAAGTACCCGGACGTGATCTTCCTCGCCGAAGCCTTCACCACCCCGGCGATGATGGCGCGCCTGGGCAAGGTCGGTTACTCCCAGAGCTACACCTACTTCACCTGGCGCAACACCAAGGCCGAGTTGAGCGAGTACCTGAGCGAGCTGAACGAGTCGCCGTGGCGCGAGTGCTTCCGGCCGAACTTCTTCGTCAACACGCCGGACATCAACCCAGGTTTCCTGCATGAATCCGGCCGCGCCGGCTTTCTGATCCGCGCCGCGCTGGCCACCATGGGCTCGGGCCTGTGGGGCATGTATTCCGGCTTTGAACTGTGCGAAGCGGCCCCCGTGCCGGGCAAGGAAGAGTACCTGGACTCGGAGAAGTACGAGATCCGCCCGCGAGACTTCACGGCCCCCGGCAACATCATTGCCGAGATTGCCCAGCTCAACCGCATCCGCCGGCAAAACCCGGCCTTGCAGACGCACCTCGGGCTGAAACTCTACAACGCGTGGAACGACAACATCCTGTACTTCGGCAAACGCAGCGAGGACGGCAGCAACTTCATTCTGGTGGCCGTGAGTCTCGACCCGTTCAACGCCCAGGAGGCCAATTTCGAATTGCCGCTGTGGGAGATGGGCCTGCCGGACGACGCCCAGACCCAAGGTGAAGACTTGATGACCGGCCACCGCTGGACCTGGTACGGCAAGACCCAGTGGATGCGCATCGAACCCTGGCATCAGCCGTTTGGCATCTGGCGCATTACCGTTTCCTGAAGCTGATCTCCAATCCAAAGGAGATCAAATGTGGGAGCTGGCTTGCCTGCGATAGCGGTGTGTCAGTGCAGATGATACTGGCTGATCCACCGCTATCGCAGGCAAGCCAGCTCCCACATTGACCGAGTTCCTTCAGGCAGAATTTTCCGAATTCCCAGGAGTTTCCAATGGCGAAGAAACCCAAGGCTGCCACCTTTATCAAAGACCCGCTCTGGTACAAGGACGCGGTGATTTATCAGGTTCACGTCAAATCCTATTTCGACTCCAACAACGACGGCATCGGTGACTTTCCCGGGCTGATCGCCAAGCTTGACTACATCGCCGACCTCGGCGTGAACACCATCTGGCTACTGCCGTTCTACCCCTCGCCACGCCGTGACGATGGCTACGACATCGCCGAATACCGTGGTGTGCACAGCGACTACGGGACCATGGCCGACGCCAAGCGCTTTATCGCCGAAGCCCACCAACGCGGGCTGCGGGTGATCACCGAGCTGGTGATCAACCACACCTCTGACCAGCACCCGTGGTTCCAGCGCGCCCGCAAGGCCAAGCCGGGTTCGGCCGCACGGGACTTCTACGTGTGGTCCGATGACGATCAGAAGTACGACGGCACCCGCATCATTTTCCTCGACACCGAAAAGTCCAACTGGACCTGGGACCCGGTCGCCGGCCAATACTTCTGGCACCGCTTCTATTCCCACCAGCCGGACCTCAACTTCGACAACCCGCAGGTCATGAAAGCCGTCCTGTCGGTGATGCGCTACTGGCTCGACATGGGCATCGACGGCCTGCGCCTGGACGCCATCCCGTACCTGATCGAGCGTGACGGCACCAACAACGAAAACCTCCCCGAAACCCACGATGTGCTCAAGCAGATCCGCGCCGAGATCGACGCCAACTACCCTGACCGCATGCTCCTGGCCGAAGCCAACCAGTGGCCGGAAGACACCCAGCTGTATTTCGGCGACAAGAAGGGCGACGACGGCGACGAATGTCACATGGCGTTCCACTTCCCGCTGATGCCGCGCATGTACATGGCGCTTGCCCAGGAAGACCGTTTCCCGATCACCGATATCCTGCGTCAGACCCCGGAGATCCCGGCCAATTGCCAATGGGCAATCTTCCTGCGCAACCACGATGAACTGACCCTGGAAATGGTCACCGACAAAGAGCGCGACTACCTCTGGAACTACTACGCCGCTGACCGCCGGGCGCGGATCAACCTGGGGATTCGCCGGCGCCTGGCGCCGCTGATGGAACGAGACCGCCGGCGCATCGAGTTGCTCAACAGCCTGCTGCTGTCGATGCCTGGCACGCCGACCCTGTACTACGGCGATGAAATCGGCATGGGCGACAACATCTACCTTGGTGACCGCGACGGCGTGCGCACGCCGATGCAATGGTCCATCGACCGCAACGGTGGCTTCTCCCGCGCCGACCCGGCCAGCCTGGTCCTGCCGCCGATCATGGACCCGCAATACGGCTACCAATCGGTCAACGTCGAAACCCAGACCCAGGACCCGCACTCGTTGCTGAACTGGACCCGGCGCATGCTGGCCGTGCGTAAACAGTCCAAGGCCTTCGGTCGCGGCAGCCTGAAAATGCTCTCGCCCAGCAACCGCCGCATCCTGGCGTATACCCGCGAATATGTGGGCGCCGATGGCAAGAATGAAATCATCCTCTGCGTGGCCAACGTGTCCCGCAGTGCCCAGGCCGCAGAACTGGACCTCTCGGCGTTTGCCGGCATGGTTCCGGTGGAGATGCTTGGCGGGAATGCCTTCCCGCCCATTGGCCAGCTGAATTTCCTGCTGACCCTGGCGCCGTATGGCTTTTACTGGTTCGTGCTCGCGGCGGAAAACCAGATGCCAAGCTGGCACGTGGAACCGGCGCAAAGCATCCCGGACTTCACCACCCTGGTGCTGAAGAAGCGCATGGAAGAGCTGCTCGAAGCGCCGTGCCGCACGACCCTGGAACAGAATGCGTTGCCGGCGTGGCTGCCAAAGCGCCGCTGGTTTGCCAGCAAGGACACGGCGATCGACAGCGTGCACATCGCCTACGGCGTGCGCTTCGGCAGCCCGCAGCATCCGGTGTTGCTCAGTGAAATCGAAGTCACCAGCGCCGGGCAGGTCAGCCGCTATCAGCTGCCGTTCGGCTTCCTGGGCGAAGACCAGTTCACCAGCGCCTTGCCGCAACAACTGGCGCTTGCCCGCGTGCGGCGAGTGCGTCAGGTGGGTTTGGTCACTGACGCGTTCAGTCTCGATACGTATATCCGCGGGGTGATCCAAGGCCTGCAGGCCAGCACCGTGCTCAGCTCCACCGATGGCGAGATTCGCTTTGAGCCCACGGCGCAGTTGGCCAAGCTGGAATTGAACGACGAATCGGAAGTGCGCTACCTCGCGGCCGAGCAGTCCAACAGTTCAGTGGTGGTGGGTGGCAGCCTGGTGCTCAAGCTGATCCGAAAAGTCAGCGCCGGGGTTCACCCCGAGCTGGAAATGGGCGCCTACCTGACCGAGGCCGGCTACGAGCATATCTCGCCGCTGCTGGGCTCGGTGATTCGCCACGACGCCGACGGCCAGGACAACCTGCTGATGATCGCCCAGGGGTACCTGAGCAACCAGGGCGACGCCTGGGGCTGGACCCAGAACAACCTGGAGCGAGCGATTCGCGACGAACTGGCCGAAGCCATGTCCGAGCAGGAACAGCACTACAACGCCCTCGGCGAACTGGCGGATTTCGCCGGCTTGCTCGGCCAGCGCCTGGGCGAGATGCACCAGGTGCTGGCAGCGCCCACCACCAACAAGGCCTTCAAGCCCGAGGTCACGTCCCTGAAGGACACCCAGGGCTGGGCCAAGCACGTGGGCGCACAAATTGACCGCGCGTTGCAGTTGCTCAAACAGCATCAAACTCAGTTGAACCCTGCCGATCAGGCGTTGGTCAGTGCTTTACTGGAGCAGAAAAAGGCCATCGCCAGTCACGTTCAGGACCTGGCGAAAGCCACGGTGGGCGGGTTGCGCATTCGCGTGCACGGCGACCTGCACCTGGGCCAGGTACTGGTGGTGAAAGGTGATGCCTACCTGATCGACTTCGAGGGCGAACCGGCGCGGCCGCTGCCTGAACGTCGCGGCAAACACAGCCCGTACAAGGATGTGAGCGGAGTGCTACGGTCGTTTGATTACGCGGCGGCCATGGCGGTGAATGTGCAGGGCGTCGACCAGTCGCCCGAAGCCAATGCATCCCGGCAGCGGGTAGCGGATCGCTACTTGCAGGAGGCCAAACAGGCATTTATCCAGGCCTATCACGCCGCCACGACTACACTGGCCCATGACTGGCAGGATGCCAAAGGCCAGGACGCAGCGCTGGCGTTGTTCAGCCTGGAGAAGGCCGCGTACGAAGTGGCCTACGAAGCAGAGAATCGTCCCAGCTGGTTGCCGGTGCCGTTGCAAGGTTTGCACGGGCTGCTCAGCGGGTTGAAACCAATATCGAAAACTGCACGCGGTGGGGAGACGTCATGAGTTTTACAAGCAAAGAACCGCTGCAGGAAAAGTTGAGTGTGATGCCCAAGCCTGCTGATATCGAAGCCCTGGTACGGGCCGAGCACCATGATCCGTTCTCGATCCTGGGCCCCCATGATGACGAGCAGGGCGGCCAGTTCATTCGCGCCTTCCTGCCGGAAGCCTTGAGTGTCCAGGTACTGGCCCGCGACAGCGGCGAGCACATCGGCAGCCTCGATGCGACCCAGGTGCCGGGCCTGTTTGTCGGGCATTTCGGCAGTCGCCAGGCGTACCTGCTGAAGATCCAGTGGGCCGGTGGCGAACAGATTACCGAAGACCCTTACAGCTTCCAGCAACTGCTGCTGGGGGAGATGGACCTGTACCTGTTCGCCGAAGGCAATCACCGCGACCTGAGCAGTTGCCTTGGGGCACAAGTGACCAGCGTCGACGGCGTCCAGGGCGTGCGCTTTGCCGTATGGGCGCCGAATGCCCGCCGGGTCTCGGTGGTGGGCGACTTCAATATCTGGGACGGGCGCCGTCATCCGATGCGCCTGCGCCATCCGTCCGGGGTCTGGGAAATCTTTATCCCGCGCCTGCAACCGGGTGCCGCCTACAAGTACGAAATTCTCGGTGCCCACGGGATCCTGCCGCTCAAGGCCGACCCCATGGCCCTGGCCACGCAGCTGCCGCCGGATACAGCGTCCAAGGTCGCTGCGCCGCTGCAAGTAGACTGGCAGGACCACGACTGGATGCAATCGCGCAGCGAACGGCAGAAACCCAGCGCACCCTTGTCGATCTACGAGTTGCACGCCGGTTCCTGGCAGTGCGAACTGGACGAAGTCGGCGAGGTGTCCCGCCAGTACAGCTGGCGCGAGCTGACCGAGCGCTTGATTCCGTATGTGCAGCAGTTGGGCTTCACCCATATCGAGCTGATGCCGATCATGGAGCACCCGTTTGGCGGTTCCTGGGGCTACCAGGCGCTGTCGCAATTTGCGCCCACGGCGCGCTTCGGCTCGCCGGAGGATTTCGCGTACTTCGTCAATGCCTGCCATCAGGCCGACATTGGCGTAATCCTCGACTGGGTACCGGCGCATTTCCCTACCGACACCCACGGCCTGGCGCAATTCGACGGCACCGCGCTGTACGAATACGCCAACCCGCTGGAAGGCTTCCACCAGGATTGGGACACCCTGATCTACAACCTCGGTCGCACCGAAGTCCATGGCTTCATGCTGGCGTCGGCGTTGCACTGGCTCAAGCACTTCCATATCGACGGTCTGCGGGTGGATGCCGTGGCGTCGATGCTGTATCGCGACTATTCGCGCAAGGCCGGTGAATGGGTGCCGAACCGCCACGGCGGTCGTGAAAACCTTGAAGCCATCGACTTCCTGCGTCACCTCAACGACGTCGTCGCCCTGGAAGCCCCCGGCGCACTGGTGATCGCCGAGGAATCCACCGCATGGCCGGGCGTGAGCCAGCCGACCCAACAGGGTGGCCTGGGGTTCAACTACAAGTGGAACATGGGCTGGATGCACGACTCGCTGCACTACATCCAGCAAGACCCGGTGTACCGCGCCCATCATCACAACGAGCTGAGTTTCGGCCTGGTGTATGCCTGGTCCGAGCGTTTTATCCTGCCGATTTCCCATGATGAAGTGGTACACGGCAAACACTCGTTGATCGACAAGATGCCCGGCGACCGCTGGCAGAAATTTGCCAACCTGCGGGCGTACCTGAGCTTCATGTGGATGCACCCCGGCAAGAAGCTGCTGTTCATGGGCTGCGAGTTTGGCCAATGGCGCGAGTGGAACCACGACCAGCAACTGGACTGGTACCTGCTGCAATACCCCGAACACCGGGGTGTGCAGAAACTGGTGGGTGACCTCAACCGCCTGTACCGCGAAGAGCCGGCGCTGCACGACCAGGACGACGCGCCACAGGGCTTCCAGTGGCTGATCGGCGACGATGCGATCAACAGCGTCTACGCCTGGCTGCGCTGGAGCAAGGACGGCAGGCCGGTGCTGGTGGTGGCCAACTTCACGCCGGTGCCGAGGGAGTCTTACAAGGTCGGCGTACCCTTTGCCGGGCGCTGGAGCGAGGTGATCAACAGCGATGCCGACACCTATGCCGGTTCCAACTTCGGCAACGGTGGCGGGGCGTTTACGGAGGAAGAGCCCAAGCATGGGCAGCCGTTGTCACTCTCGTTGAACCTGCCGCCTTTGGGTGTGCTGATTCTGCGGCCGGACGCCTGACTTCCAGGCGCTGAAGACCCCCATGTGGGAGCGGGCTTGCTCGCGAATGCGGAGTACCCGTGCCAGATTTTTTGGCTGACACACCGCATTCGCGAGCAAGCCCGCTCCCACAGTTGGGATGTGGTGTGGCTTAGAAGTCAACTTTCACTCCAATGGTGCCCTTGCGCCCATTCAGCTGATTACTGTCCAGATTGCTGTTGTAGCCCACCTCGCCATACACGCTGACCGTGCTCGATACCTGCAACGTTGCCCCGGCGCTGACGTCCAGCGTGGTGGATTTCTGTTCGGTATTGATGTTGGTGCTGTCATTGAACGTGATGGTGTTATTCCCGGCGCTGGCGTGCCACACGTTGGTACGCACATAAGGCAGCACCGGCATGCCGCTCACGCTGTAGCTGCCATTGAGGCGAACGCCGAGGCGGGTAACAACGTTGGTGTCGGCGCTGAATGAGACATCTGAAATCCCGTCATTCTGGCTGTGCAGATAGCTTCGATCGACAATCACTTGCGCCTGCGGCTCAACCTCCCAGTGTTCAGACACCGCAAACGGCATGCCCACTTCCACGGACCCCAGCACGTTGTGGCCCTTGGTTGGGAGTTTGACGCCCCGGTCGGATTCACTGTGGCCATCGAACCGTGTACCCATCAGCACGAAATCGATATAGGCGCGATTGGCGCCGATGAGCGTCCAATAGGCGCCCAAGCTATCACCGCGCAGGGTGGTGTTGCCGGCGTCCTTGCCTTGAAAACCGCCATTGAATCCTGCCACATCACCCGTCAGGCGACTGTGGCCGACGAAGAAGCCGAAGCGTTGGGTCAGGCCAGCGTCGTTGGTCCAGGCGTACAGGTAAGTGCCAACCTGGAAACCGGATATCGAGCTGTCCAGCGACGGGCTGACCGTGCCGGCGAACGATTGGCGTGTGCTGCCGCCATACACCCGGCCCCAACCTGCCGCCAAGGTGCCAGGTTGCCGTTGCAGGCTTTGATCCCCCATGCGTTCGTGGTAGGTGCCCAGCATGCCCTGGACCATCTGCTGTACTGCGGGAAACAGCACGGCATACACCGGGACTTCCGGGCGATAGATTGGTATGGGCTCTTCGCCTGGGAAGATGCCCGGAAGCTCCGGCGTGCCATCGGCAGGCACGGGGGGGAAGATGCCCACCGGGTTTTCAGGGTCCCCGGGGTTTTCAGGGTTACCAGGATTCTCAGGTTCGCCAGGGTTGGGCAGTGGCGGAGCCACCACCGAGGACCGCAGGAACCAGTTTTGGCCGGTGCCTGGCGTTACGCCACCTTTGAACAGATAGTATTCGTAGGCGCCAGCGGATATGGCACCTCCGCGCAGGGTAAAAGCGAGGTCGCTGCTGGTTGCACCGTTAAGAACTTCAACCACCTGGATGCCGTTCTGCTGGGTCATGGCGCCTGGGCCCGCAAGGTTGGTGACGGTGATGGTGGTGCCACCTTGTATCGTGCCCTGGTTGACCACCAGCTTGTCACTGGCCGAGCCGTCTTTACCGAGCACCGATTGCAGCGCCAGTTCGCCGCCATTGCCGGTGTAGTTGCCGTTGACGGTCAGGCTATCGGTCGCGCTGGAACTGCCGGTGGTCATGTCGATCAGGCCACTGTTGTTCAGGTTCGCACGTTGCCCGGCAGTGAAGGGGCTGATGCTGCCTTGGGTCACCTGCAGGGCGGCGCTACCAAAAATGTTCATCGTGCCGGTGCCCGTAGCGCTGTCACCGAGCTTGAAGTCGCCGCCCAGGGTCAGGCGTGAATGGTTGTCCAGGTTGACCGTCTCCCAGTTGACATAGCGGGTTGGTGTGGCGGATTGGGTGTTGTCGAAGGTCAGGGTGTCATTACCCAGGCCGCCGTCCAGGAGCGGTGTGGAGGCCAGGGTGGTTTCTGTCAGGTTGAACAGGAAACCCCTATCGGCGCCATCACCCATGAGGATTTCCTTGTGGATCAGGCCGCCGCCGTCCCAAGTGAACTCATCGTTGCCAAAACTGGCGAGGATCTGCCCACCTATCTCCCCGCCGCTGACCTTGATGATGTCGTCACCGCCGCTGACGCTGATGTTGCCGCCGACAGTGCCTCCGGAAACCAGGATGGTATCGTTTCCGAAGCCAGTAACGAGATTACCGATGATCGTTCCACCCCTCAGGTCGAACAGGTTGTTGTCGAGCTTCATGTCGACCCGCCCGATGCTGCCACCGGTCATCAGCGCGACATCTCCATCTTCAAAGGCGCCGACGATCTTGCCGCTGCTCATGGTGAACTCGTCATGACCGTCGCCCTGAGCCAGCGAGGCGACGGTGCCACCGCTCTGGAAGTACTGGTCAACCCCGTCCCCCTGGGAGATTGCACCGGCGCTGCCCCCGCTGATTTGCGCAATGTCACTGCCCGCGCCTTGATTCACCGTGCCGGAAATATTGCCATTGAACAGCTGGAAAATATTTCTTCCGTCACCTTGGTTGATCGCGCCATTGATCGCGCCGGAATCCATCGTGACCCGGTCATTACCCGCGCCATAGGTCACGTTACCGACAATGATGCCGGTACCACCGAGGGGGAACTCCAGGACGTTGTTTCCCTGTAAATCCGTCAGCGCGCCAGCAGTGCCATCGCGGCAAATGGTGGTGTCGTCGCCAGCGGTTATGACCAGCGTGCAGGCAGCTTGCGCGAGCAGTGGCCAATTGAGCAGCAGCGTTGTCACGCCCCAGACGCTGAAATACGTCACAGGAGAAAAACGTGTGCCCATGATTCACCCTCCGTGCAAGCCAGGGTTCCAAGCTAGCCATACAGAGGGCGCGTCCGCTACTGTCAGAAGTTACAGGTATAGACGAGTTGATGGGCCTACAAAAAAACGATCTCATAGGGCTCGCGCATGCGCTCCAGCAGCACCTGCGCCAGGATCGGCGCCAGGCCGATTTCCGGATCGCCCGCCAATTGGCTGGCATAAGCGTGGGCGGCATGCAGCTTGCGGGCGACGCTCCAGGTATCGAGCCGTACTTTGCGTGCGCGCTGCCAGGGGATTGCAGCGGCCTCTCGCGCGGGCCAGTGCCACGCCCAGATCGGCAGTTCGTGCAGGCGCACGCCTTTGAGTCCGCAGGCCTTGGCCGTGGCGCGGCCTACGGCGTCATGGTCGTCGTTGCCGTCGTTGCGCCACGTGGTGAACACCACATCACCGGGTTGCAGATAGCGCGCGATGAACTGGCTCATCTGCTGCTCGCGCGCGGCCAGGGCATTGTCGGCAAAGCCGCCACGGATCCATTTCAGGCTGTGCAGGGGCACCCCCAGGCGGCGCAGGGCTTCGACACTTTCCTGGGGCCGCACCACACTCAGGCGTTTGACCGGCCAGACGGTGGAACCGGGGTGGCTGGCGCTGCCGTCGGTGATAGAGATCAGTTGCAGAGGGTATTCAAGGGTGCTGAGCAATTGCAGCAGACCGCCACAGGCGAGCACTTCGTCACCGGGATGGGGGGCGATGACCACCACGCGGGCGCCGGCTGGCACCAGGGTTGCGGGGTTGATGGCAGGGATTTGCGCGAGTTGCGGGGCGCTGTTCCAGATTTGCGCGGGGCCCCGGCGGTTGTCACTTAACAGTGCAGGCTTCATGAGTGTCACGTCCTTGTTCATCGGTGGTGCAGGCCGTACCCCGTTGACGGGACGGCTCTTGTGGTACGCGAGTGGCCTACAAGGCGCGCTCGCGGCGCGTCGGCGTTCCAACCCTGGATTGCCGTGCAAGGAATACTGATGATAGTTATGAATCGCCGCTTTAACACCGCCGGGTGTCGCAATTTTTTCAGGACGCGTGCATCAGGCTCTTCAGGTAGTCACCGAAGCCGCCCTGGGCGCGGCAATCCAGGCGGGCGCTGGTAATCACCTGAGGCGAGTGGCTCCAGGCAATGGAGGCCCCGCAGCGCTCGAGTTGGCGCACCAGTTCCACATCTTCATGGCAGGGCAAGGGCTCAAACCCCCCAGCGCGTATGTAGGCTCCCGCGCTGATTCCAAGGTTGGCACCGTGGATATGCCGATGGCCGTCCCGGGCTTCATAGGCCTGGTGATAGCGGATTTGCGCCGCCGGGTCGAAGTCTTCGCTCCAGGCATCCACCGTCACCGTGCCGCACACGGCATCTGCACCCAGGGCCAGTTGGGCCACCAGCCAGTCGGGGGCGACGCGGCTGTCGGCGTCGGTGCAGGAGATCCAGCGCGCGCCGTTATTGAGCAAGTGCCGCGCACCCACGCCACGCACGTGGCCCACGTTACGCGCCTGCACCTCCAGGCTTTCCACGCGGTATTCGCGGGCGATCATGGCACTGCGATCGCTGCAACTGTCGAGCACCACCAGGATCTGCACTTCTTCGCCCAGCAGGCCCGGATGACTGGCGGCGACCATCGCGGCTTTCAGGCATTCGGGCAGCAGCTTTTCTTCGTTATGCACGGGTATCAGAATGCCAATCATCGCAGTCCCTCCAGGGTTGCAACCGTGGTGCCGTCACGGCTCCACAGGTCCATTAGAAAATCGCTTTCGTGATGCTGCGTCAGATGTGGCATATCCAGTCGCTGGGCGAGCCGGGCGTGCACCTGCTCGGCGGTCTGGGGGCAACCTTCGATGGGCGGGCGCCAATGGCAGGCGAGGATTTGTCCGTCGGGTGTCAGGCAGGCGAGGGCGCGATCGATCAACCCATCGAAATCCTTCGGGTCCAGGTAGTAGCACAGCTCGCTGAGCACGATCAGCTCGAAGGTTTCACTGGGCCACTGCTCCGGCAATCGGCTCTGCTGCACCGTGGCATGGCTGAACCCCCGCAGCCGCGCCTGTGCCAGGCTGACGGCCGCTTGCGCCGTGTCGCAGCACAGCAGGCGGTCACAGCGCGGGGCCAGCTCGAAGCTCAGCTCACCGTTGGCACAGCCCGGCTCGAAAATCGAGGTGTAGCGGGGCCGGGTCAGCATCGCCAGGGTCAGGGCCCGCTTGCGTTGTTCGTACCAGCGTTGGCGAAAGGCCCAGGGGTCGTCGTTGCCGGCGAACAGCTCATCGAAGTAGGGCGTGGCGACACTCATACAAACACCACTTCGAAGGGTTGCAACAGGCGCTCCAGCACATAGGGCGCGAGCACCGGCGGCAGGCCGATCTGCGGGTCGCCTTCCAACTGGCTGGCGAATGCATGAATGGCGTGCCGTTTGCGGGCCACTTCCTCAGGCGTTAGAAGGATCTTGCGCGCGCGGTGCCAAGGCACCTGGCCGTCTTCGGGGGTTGCCCAGTGCCAGGTCCACACAGGCAGTTCCAGTAAGGTAGCGCCCACGGTCCGCGCAGCCTTGGCACTGGCCCGGCCTACGGCTTCATGGTCGCAATGACCGTCTTCGCGCCAGGTGGTGAACACCACGTCGCCGGGCTTGAGGTAGCGTTCGATAAATTGACTCAAATCCTCTTCGCCCTCGGCCACCTGGCTGTCACGAAAGCCGGCCCGCAGCCATTTCAGGCTGTGCAACGGCAAGCCCAGTCGATGCAGGGCCTGCGCTGACTCTTGCGGCCTGACCACGCTCAGACGTTCCACTGGCCAGCGGGGTGAGCCGGGATGACTGGCGCTGCCGTCTGTGACGGAGATCAGCAGCAGGGGGCGATGCAGCGCGGCGAGGCCTTGCAACAGGCCGCCGCAACCGAGGACTTCATCGTCCGGATGCGGCGCGATGATCACGGCACGGCGGCCTTCAGGCACCAGTTCGGCAATGGTGACGCAAGGCAGTTCGGCCAGCCGCGACGAGCTTTGCCACAGGTGCAATGGGGTGCCCTGGCCAACGATCGGATTGGTTTTCACAGTTGCCACCTCCCTGTGGGCTCGCCGGCGACTTGTTCACCGAGGGCCGCCAGGTCGCGTTCGGCGTGGCTCTGGCGCAGGTACACCGGCAAGTCGGCCATCAACTGCGCGAAATGCGGGTCCTTGCAATACGGGCCGGCCCCCAGCGCACGACCGACGTGATGGATCACCTGGTCGACCGTCTCCTCGATACAGGCCCGTGCCTGTTGTGCCAATAGCCGGGCATCGGCCTTGGGTTGGCGGTCGATATGCGTGGCGCAGTCACGCAGCACACAGGCCGCGCTGTGCAAGGCGCTGTCGACGCTGCCAAGGTGTGCCAGGGCGTGGGGCTCCGGGCGCTTGCTGCATTGCTCGCGCAAAGCCTCGGCCAGGCGTTGTGCCGCGCCGTACCAGCAAGCGGCGATGCCGATGCCGCCTTGCCAGAAGCCCGGGCGTGCCAGGTAGTCCCCAGGCTTGCCGATAGCCAGGCCAACGGCGTCATGGAAAAGCACTTCAACACTGCCGGTAGCGGCCATGCCCACGGCGGCCCAGCCCTCGTCGGTGACGGTTACGCCGGGCTGGTGCATTTGCACTGCAACCAGTTGCTGGCGATCCTCATCATCCCACGCCGTGAGCAACCCGTGGCTGACCACCGCCGCGCCCGAGCACCAGGCCTTGCGGCCCTCCAGCCGCACGCGCTGGCCCTCGCGCCGGATTCGCACCTTGGCGGTGGGCGGCTCGGCCGCCCACATGCCCCACGTGCTGCCAACCGGCGGCAACGGGCTGCCGAGTTCCGCGATGATCGCCAGGGCGTCCGTGTGGCCTTCAAACAACTTGCACAAGCGCAGGTCATGACCCGCTACTTGCGCCAGTCGGCTGAAGCGTTCCAGGGTCTGGCCGCTGCCCGGCAAGGGCAGCTGATCCAGGCCTTCCTCCACCAGGGCCCGCATTGCCGCGCCTAGGGCCTGGGTGTTCGGGTAATCCCGATAGCCGCGAAGAAACTCATGCAAGGCCATGTCACACCTCGTCCTCATGCTGCAATTCAAACAGCAGCAGCGAACGCCCGGTGACGGCGTATTCGTGATCGAAATCGAAGCGCTCCTGGCCTCGCACCGCCGGCTGGTTGGTGTCGAGCATGCAGGTCCAAAAGCCGCCATCCGGCACCGGCGGCAGGCGGAAATTGACCATGTCGTGGTGGGCATTGACCACCAGCAACAACGTGGCATCGGCGCCTGGGCGGCGAATCCCGGTTTCCTGGGCGCGACCATCCATCAACATGCCGAGGCAGCGGCCGTGGCTGTCCTGCCATTGCTCGATGGTCATCTCATCACCGCTTGGCGCAAGCCAGGTGACGTCCTTGACGCCGATGTCTTCATTGTAGTCGCCCACCAGGAAGCGTCCGCGACGCAGGATCGGGTACGCCAGGCGCAGCTTGATCAGGCGCTTGACGAACTTGAGCAGGGCCTTGCCGTCTTCATCCAGATCCCAGTTGATCCAGCCGATCTCGCTGTCCTGGCAATAGGCATTGTTATTGCCGTGCTGGGTGCGGGCGAACTCGTCACCGGCCACCAGCATCGGCGTGCCCTGGGCCAGCAGCAACGTGGCGAAGAAGTTACGCATCTGGCGCAGGCGCAGCGCGTTGATTTCCGGGTCGTCGGTGGGGCCTTCGACACCGTGGTTCCACGACAGGTTGTTGTTGCTGCCGTCCTGGTTGTTCTCGTCGTTGGCCTCGTTGTGCTTGTCGTTGTAGGACACCAGGTCATGCAGGGTGAAACCGTCGTGGGCGGTGATGAAGTTCACCGAGCTGTACGGCCGGCGACCACGCTGGTTGAACATTTCGCCCGAGGCCGTCATGCGCCCGGCAAAGTCCGCTAGTTGGCCGTCGTCGCCTTTCCAGAACGAGCGCACGGTGTCGCGGAAGCGGTCGTTCCATTCCACCCAGCCCGGCGGGAAGCCGCCGACCTGATAGCCACCGGGGCCACAGTCCCAGGGCTCGGCAATCATTTTCACCTGGCGCAGCACCGGGTCCTGGCGGCAGGCCACGAGGAAACTGTGGCGCTCGTCGAAACCGTCGCGGTAGCGGCCGAGAATGGTTGCCAGGTCGAAGCGGAAACCGTCGACGTGCATCTCGGTGGCCCAATAGCGCAACGAGTCGGTGACCATTTGCAGCACGCACGGGTGGCTCAGGTCGAGGGTGTTGCCGGTGCCGGAATCGTTGATGTAGAAGCGCTTGTCATCGGGCATCAGGCGGTAGTACGAGGCATTGTCGATGCCGCGCATGGACAGGGTAGGACCTTGCTCGTTGCCTTCGGCCGTGTGGTTGTAGACCACGTCCAGAATCACTTCCAGCTTGGCTTCATGCAGGTGCGCAACCATCTCCTTGAACTCGGCGATCTTGCCGCTGGCCAGGTAGCGCGGGTCGGGGGCGAAGAACGCGATGCTGTTGTAGCCCCAGTAGTTGGTCATGCCTTTTTGCAGCAGGTGCTGGTCGTTGACGAAGGCGTGCACCGGCAGCAACTCCACCGACGACACCCCCAACTGGCGAATGTGCTTGAGCACATCGTCAACCATCAGCCCGGCGCAGGTGCCGCGTACGTCTTCGGGCACCGAAGGGTGGCGCATGGTGATGCCGCGCAAGTGGGTTTCATAAATGATCGTGCGGTCCCACGGTGTGCGCACCGGCTGGTCGTTGCCCCAGGTGTGGGCCGGGTCGATGACTTTGCACTTGGGCACGAAGGGCGCGCTGTCGCGTTCGTCGAAACTGAGGTCGGCGTCCGGATGGCCGATGGTGTAGCCAAACAGGGCTTCGGACCACTTGAGTTCGCCCACCAGCTGCTTGGCGTAGGGGTCGATCAGCAATTTGTTGTGGTTGAAGCGATGGCCGTTGGCCGGGTCATAAGGACCGTACACGCGGTAGCCGTAGATCAGCCCCGGATGGGCGTCGGGCAGGTAGCCGTGGAAGGTCTCGTCGGTGTACTCCGGCAGTTCGATACGCTCCAGCTCGACTTCGCCGCTGTCGTCGAAGATGCACAGTTCGACTTTGGTGGCGTTGGCCGAGAACAGCGCAAAGTTGACCCCCAGACCGTCCCAGGTCGCGCCGAGGGGGAAGGGCAAACCTTCACGAATCCGCGACGGCTCGTTTTCCGGCGTCGAGTTGGGCTTGTTGGGTTTGCTCATTGAGATGCTCCTGCAAAAGGGTTTTTCCGGGCCGAACGGGGCCTTGCCGGCGTGAAGCCAGAGAGAAATCGGTGGTTGGATAGCCTCCTGCGGTGCGGGCGCACGCGCAGGAGGATCTTCGGGTCAGGGGGCCTTGGGCTTCTTCGCCGCAGGTTTCTTCGCGGCTGGCGCAGCGCTTGGCTTGGCTGCCGGCTTGGGCGCTGGCGCTGGCGGCTTGGGTTTAGGCTTGGGCTTGGCGGCGGCCTTTGGCGCTTTGGATGGCGTCAAGGCTTCGGCTTCCGCCAGCTTGCGCGCCATCTCCCAGTGTCGCGCGTCCTCGCCGTGGGGTTTACCTTCCGACTCCCAGATCTGATGCGCCAGTTCGCGTATGCGTTTGTCTTCAGTACTCATCGCAATGCTCCTCACAGAAAATTTCAGCTTTCTTGATCATCAGGATTGATAAAGACATTGACCGGGAAGTCCCCCAGGGCAGCGCTGATCATGAGCTCCTTGTTTGGTGTGACTGCGCCTGTTCGGAAAAGTCCCTTCCAATTTCGGGTTGAAGCGGCGAACGGTAATCGGACCCGGGTATCGCCCCAAATCTGCGCGTTGACCAGGGGGTACACACCGTTTTCAAGCAGCCGGTGAGGCCAGCGTGGCACCACCACCAGCAGCTGTTTGCCCTGGTATTCCCGGTAGAAAGCGACCACCCGTTCGGCGTGTTCGCCCACCACTTCCAGAGGCTCGTAGGTGCCCTGGCGAAACAGTTGCGGATGCACCTTGCGCAACCCCAGGACCTGGCTGATCAACGCCTGTTTTATACGCCCGTCATGCCAGTTGAACATCAGCTCGCCGATGTCCGGCGGCGTGTGCAGCCCCTGTTGGCGAGCTCGATAGTCCACCGGCCGACGGTTATCAGGGTCTACCAGAGTGAAGTCCCAGAACTCATCCCCCTGATACAGATCCGGCACGCCCGGCACGGTGAGGCGAAGCAAGGATTGCGCCAGCCCGTTGAGGGCGCCTGCGGGGGCGATGGCCTGGGCGGCTTCGCCGATGGCATCGCGCAAGGCCTTGCCGGAGTCTTCCAGCAGCAGCCGCGACAGGAACGCTTCGACCCCTTGTTCATACAGCTCGTTGGGCGCACTCCAGCTGCTCTGCAGCTTGGCTTCGCGCAGGGCCTTTTGTTGCCACTGCCAGAGGCGCTGGTGATAGTCCGCCAGGCCCTCGGTATCGTCGCGATGCAGGTCCAGGGGCCAACTGCCCAGCAGTACCTGATAGAGGATCAGCTCGTCACCGGCTGTGGGGGTGTTGGCATCGCTGCGCAGGCGGGCGGCGAGGGGGCGCCATTGCTCCACGTGCTCGACATACCAGTCGGCGGCCTCGCTGAGCACGGCCAGGCGCGCACGGGTATCTTCGCCGCGCTTGTGGTCGTGGGTGGCGGTGGCCAGCAGGTTGTCGGGGAAGGTGCGCAGGCGCTGTTGATTCACTGCGTGGAAGTCTTCCAGCGGTGCGCTGAACTGTTCGGTGCTGAAGCCCACGTCGTTGCGCGACAGCAATACGCCGGAGCGATAGAACGCGGTGTCTTCCACGGCCTTGGCCGCTGCCGGCGAAGTCAGTTGCTGGAAGCGCACGCAGGCGTGCTTGAGCATCTTGCGTTCGCGGCCCAGTGGGCGGTCGCGCCAGGGTTGGCCGCCGAGCCATTTTTCCAGGTAGTCGAGCACCGGCCAGTCGCCTTCGCTCAAGGTGCTGCGGGCGCCGGCCAGGGCTTGCAGGAAAAACACGTCGTCCAATTCACTGCGGCCCCGGGCGCTGATGTAGGTGCGGTACACCGGGAAGCGCACGATCAATTCCTGCAACGCGCGGCGGATCGCACCCAGGGTCAAGTCGCGGCTCATCACATCGTCCCGGGCCACTTGCAGCAGGGCCCGGGCTACGCTTTCAAAATCCCCGGCCAGGGAGCCGTTGAGGATTTGCTGCCGGGCCAGCCAGGCTTCTTCGATAAACGAAGACGGGCGTTCGGTGTGGCGGGTCCATAACTCGGCCAGGGGGGCGAAGCCATCCGGGTCGTGTTGCAGCAATGACAGCTGGTTCATGAATTCATAGCCGGTGGTGCCGTCCACCTGCCAGTCTTCGCGCAAGGTTTCACCTTCGCCGAGGATCTTCTCGACGAAGATCGGCAAGTGCCGCCCGCCCGCCAGGGAGTCCACCCGGCGGCGCAGTTTGCGGCAGTAACCGCGCGGGTCGGCGAGGCCGTCGATATGGTCGATGCGCAGGCCATCGATCAGGCCTTCGCTGATCAGTTGGAAGATCTTGCCGTGGGTCGCCTCGAACACCGCGCTGCGCTCAACCCGCAGGCCGCCCAGCTCGTTGACGTCGAAGAACCGCCGCCAATTGATATCGTCTGCCGCCGTGCGCCAGCTGGCGAGGCGATAGCTTTGTTGTTCCAGCAGGTGGTGCAGACGGGCAAACCCTTCGGGCTGACGCGCATCATAGAGGCTGAGGTTGTCTTCGATGGCCTTCAAGGTTTGCGGATCGCGGGCCGCTTCGACCAACTCCTGTTTCAGCGTGGCGGCCTGGAGGTAGGCGTCTGGCTGGTAGGCCAGGCCGCTGAAACGGTCAGCCAGTGTCTTGATCGGCAGCAGTTCGCCGTAATCTCTTGGGCAGATAGGGAAGCGATGTTCGTAGTGTTCAACGTAGAAGTTGCCGTGCTGCGGGTCGAAACGCAGGGGCAGGGCACCGGTTTGCAGGGCTTCGCCGTAGTCACTGCCGAGGAACGGCATCAGCAATTGGCCTTTGAGCAGCGGGTCTGGCGAGTGCCATTGAATGTCGAAGAACTCGCTGTAGGGACTCAGGCGGCCCCATTCCAGCAGGTCCAGCCACCACAGGTTATCGGAGCCGCCGACGGCCATATGGTTGGAGACGATATCGAGGATCAGCCCCATCTCATGTTCGCGCAGCGCGGCTACCAGCCGGCGCAGCGCCGGTTCGCCGCCCAGCTCGGGATTGACGGTGGTGGGATCGACCACGTCATAGCCGTGCATGGAGCCGGCACGGGCACTCAGCAGCGGTGACGCGTAGAGATGGCTGATGCCCAGCTCGGCGAAGTACGGCACCAGGG
This sequence comes from Pseudomonas sp. MWU16-30323, assembly GCF_020515595.1. Taxonomy (NCBI): domain Bacteria; kingdom Pseudomonadati; phylum Pseudomonadota; class Gammaproteobacteria; order Pseudomonadales; family Pseudomonadaceae; genus Pseudomonas; species Pseudomonas sp. MWU16-30323. The sequence continues at coordinate 28,589 of NZ_JAIWYM010000021.1, read as the reverse complement.
GCACGGCGTCGTCGAGGGTGAAGCCCTTATGAAATTGCAGGCGTTGGGTGGCCCGTAGCGTCAATGGCTTCATCGGTCACGCTCGTAGGCCTGGATACGCGCCACGGCCAGCAGTTCAAGGCGGCGGGCGGCGTTTTCATCATCGAGCAGGGTGGCGGCATCGCCCGCCAGGCGACGGCGCCAATTTGGATGGGTGTCAGTGGTGCCGGGCAGGTTGGATTGCTCCTCAACCCCCAGGGCATCCTCCAGCGGCAGCAATACCAAGGGCGCACGGGTGTGGCCCAGGTAGCGCACGCTGGCGTCGATGACGTGGTCGGTTTCGTTGCGCACTTCGTCGGTGAAGTTCTGCGGGTCCTGGCTCAAGGCCTGGCGCAGCGCCTGGCGTTCCCGCAGGCGATGCTCGCTCCATTGTTCGACGGTGGGGGCATCAATCAGGCCCAGCTGGATATTCCAGTCGATATCGCGGCTGTGCCACCAGCCATTGAGGGTCGGCAGGTCGTGGGTGCTGGTGGTGGCCAGCGCGTTGTCCGGCCAATCCAGAATCGGCTTGAACTGGCCGTCGTGGCCTTGCTCGAACAGCAGCACGCGCATGCCGAGGATCGAGCGGGCGATGAGTTTTTCCCGCAGGCCGTCGGGCACGGTGCCGAGGTCTTCACCGAGGACGATCGCCTGATGGCGGCTCGACTCCAGCGCCAATAAGCGCAGCAGGTCGTCCACCGGGTAATACAGGTAGGCACCTTCGCGCGGTGAGGCATTCATCGGGATCACCCACAGGCGTTGCAGCCCCATCACATGGTCGATGCGCAAGCCGCCGGCGTGGGCGAAATTGGCCCGCAGCATTTCAATAAAGGCGCGAAAGCCATTGCGCTTGAGGCCTTCGGGAGAGAACGCGGAAATGCCCCAGCCCTGGCCGGCGCGGTTGAGGATGTCCGGTGGTGCACCTACGGTCAGTTCTGCCAGCAGTTCATCCTGCCGGCTCCAGGCCTGGCTGCCGCCGCCGTCGGCGCCCACGGCCAGGTCGGCGATCAAACCCACGCCCATGCCACTGCCGCGCGCCGCTTGTTGTGCGCGCTCCAGGCAACGGGCGATCAACCATTGGCTGAAAGCGTAGAAGCCGATTTCATCCCGATTGGCTTCGGCAAATTGCACCAGCGCCGGGCTTTGCGGGCTCTGCCAGTCCTCGGGCCAGTGACGCCAGTCGAGGCTTTCGCCGCTGGCCGCACGTTCGGCCTGCACGGCTTCGAAGCGGCAGTGGTTTTCCAATGCTTCACCGCCGGCCTGACGGAAGCTCAGGAAGTCGGCATGTTGCGGGTGGTCGCCCCGCCGGAAGTCTTCATACAGCGTGCGCATCAGGCGCTGCTTGGCTTTGGCCGCAGCCGGCCAGTCGATCAGTGATTGCTGCTCGAGGTCATGCAGTTCGTTGGCCAGGCCGCTGGCTTCGATGGCGATTTGCACCGCACGTTCGCCAAGGATACAGCCGGGGGAGGCGTACAAACTGTTGAGGAACAGGCGACTGGACGGGGAATACGGGCTGAAGCGCTCGGTGTCGGCGCTGAACATCGCGTGCATCGGGCTGATGGCCAGGGCATCGGCACCGCGTTCGGCAGCCGCGCGGGCCAGTTGCTCCAGGGCCTGGGTGTCGCCGAAGCCGCCGTCGCCGCTGCGTCGCAGGGAATACAGTTGGGCGCTCAGGCCCCAGGCGCGGGCGGTTTCGGTGTCGACCGCTTCAGCGACGGTGTAGCAATGGGTCGGTGCCACGGCCAGGGTGAAATGCTGGTCGGCGATGTGCACGTGTTGGTAGCCCACCGGAATCGATCCGGGCAACACCGCATGATCGTCCAGGCGCAGGTCCAGCACGCTGTCGTCTTCAAGGTGAATCTGGCACGGCGTACCGGGGGCGAAGTAGCGCGCCAGGTCCAGGCCCGCGCCGCTGTCGACGGTCATCAGTGGCGGCAGGTGCTTGTCTTGCTGCACGCGCTCCAGGTCTCGCAGGCTGGCTTCGATCTCGGCGTCGTTGTCGGCCGGGTGGCCCAGGCCTTTGAGCACGGCGCGCAGGGCGTCGGCTTTGACATGTTGCGGGCGGCCATTCGCGTCGATCCAATCGACGGCCAGGCCCGCTCGGCTGGCGAGTATTTCCAATTGCGCGTCGCTCAAGGGTGCTCTCCAACAGGGGAATGGGTGAGGCTGACGCGGGCGCTGAAGGGGGCCAATTGTTCGGCCCCGCTGGCCTGCGTCACAAATAGGAGGTGCTCGGCGGCCGGGTAGTTCAGAGAATCGGCGCTCAGGTTGAGGTCGATCTGCAACAGGCTGCCATTGCCCAGGCGCCAGCGCGCCGTGACTGCGCCCGCCGCCAGCACTTGCGCACCCAGGGCGAGGCTGCCGGGCAGGTGCGGCACGATATGTTGGTGGCGCAGGCTCAGTAGCTGGCGGTAGAGCTGCGAGTCGCCGCAATCGGCGAGGGCGGGCGCCGAGCGGCGGAAGGTTTGCAGGGCGTTGGGGTCGGGAATTCGTTTGCGGCGCTCGGGGTCGCTGAACGAGGCAAAGTCGGCAAACTCGTTGCGTCGGCCTTCGCGTACCGCCTCGGCCAGTTCGCCGTGGTGATCGGTGAAGAACAGGAACGGTTCCTCGGCGTTGACTTCATCGCCCATGAACACCAACGGGATCATCGGCGACATCAGCAACAAGGTCGTCGCGGCAATCAGGGCCTGGGGCGAACAGAGTTGATGCAGGCGTTCGCCCAGGGCGCGGTTGCCGATCTGGTCGTGGTTCTGCAGGAACAGCACAAACGCGCTGGGCGGCAGGTGGCCGCTGGGCTCGCCGCGTGCGTGGCCATGGCGGGTGGTGTGGCCCTGGTAGATAAAGCCTTCACTCAGGCAGCGGGCGAGTTTGCCGGTAGGGTCTTCGGCGAAATCCGTGTAGTAGGCGTCGGTTTCGCCGGTGAGCAGCACGTGCAGGGCGTTGTGGCCGTCATCGTTCCACTGCGCATCGAAACCGCGCTCCAGCAGCCTGGCCTGGTTGAATTCGTTTTCCAGCACCAGCCACACATGGCGGCCGGTGTCGACTTGCTGGCGGACTTTCTGGGCCAGTTCTTCAAGAAACGCCGGATCGTTGATGGCGTGTACGGCGTCCAGGCGCAGGCCGTCGAAGCGGTATTCCAGCAGCCACATCAGGGCGTTGTCGATGAAGAAATCCCGGACTTCCCGGCGGTCAAAGTCGATGCCGGCGCCCCAGGGCGTGTGCACGTCCTCGCGAAAGAAGCCTTTGGCGTAGGTGCCGAGGTAGTTGCCGTCGGGGCCGAAGTGGTTGTAGACCACATCAAGAATCACCGCGAGGCCATGGTGGTGCGCGCTGTCGATCAACTGTTTCAGTTGCTCGGGCGAACCGTAGGAGGATTGGGGGGCGTAGGGCAGGACACCGTCGTAGCCCCAGTTACGTTCGCCGGGGAACTGCGCGATGGGCATCAACTCGATGGCGGTGAAGCCCAGTTCCGCGAGGCGCGGCAGTTGTTTCTCGACCTCGGCGTAGCCCCCCAGTACGCCCACGTGCAACTCGTAGATCACCGCTTCGTGCCAGGGCCGGCCTTGCCAGTGGCTTTGACGCCACTGATAGGCCAGCGGGTCGACCACCACGCTGAAGCCGTGAACGTCCGTGGCCTGTGCCCGGGAAGCCGGGTCGGGAACGTCCTGTTCGCCGTCGATGTTGTAGCGGTAGCGCGTGCCGGGTGGGCATTGCAGCTGCACCACAAACCAGCCATCGGCCTGGGGCAGCATCGCTACCGATTGACCTTCTTCAAATTCAACGCTGACATAAAACGCGTCTGGCGCCCACAAGGCGAAACGGGTGTGTTCCGCATCCAGCATGATCGCGCCGTGGGGCCAGGTTTCCAGAGTCCTTGACGGCATCTATGAAGACCTCTTTTTTACTGTTTCCCCGATCTTCCCAGCGCTTTCGCTACCAGTTGCTCATAAAGTTCGGCATAGGGTTCCACTGCCTGGCACCAGTTGAACGGTGCGGCCATGGCCCGGCAACGCATGGCGTTGAGCAAGCCTGGGAAGGCGAAAACCTTGAACGCACGGCTCAGGGCCGCTTTGTAGCTTTCGACAGTGGATTCGTTGAACAAGAAACCGGTCACGCCATTCTCGATGGTGTCGGCCAGGCCACCGGTGTTGCGGGCGACCGGCAACGAGCCGAAGCGCTGGGCGTACATCTGGCTCAGGCCGCAGGGTTCGTAGCGGGACGGCATCAACAGGAAGTCGCTGCCGGCGAACATGCGCCGGGCGTCAGTCTCGTTGAAGCCAATGCGCACGCCGATCTGGCCGGGAAAGCGCAGGGCCAGGGCACGCATGGCCTGCTCTTCTTCCGGCTCGCCACGACCGATGATCGCGATCTGGCCACCGTTTTCGACAATAAAACTGGAGACCGCTTCGGTCAGGTCCAGGCCTTTCTGGTAGACCAGGCGCGACACCACGGCGAACAGCGGGCCGGTGGAGTCGTCGAGGCCGAACAGGTTGCGGACATGGGCGGCGTTCTGAGCCTTGCCTTCCCAGTCACCGATGTTGAAGGGGTGGGTCAGGTGCGGGTCGGTGGACGATTCCCAGCTTTCATCAATGCCGTTGGGAATACCGCTGAGCAAGCCTTGCTGGGTCTTGCTGGCGAGGAAACCGTCCAGACCGCAGCCGAATTCGGGGGTGGTGATTTCCTGGGCGTAGGTCGCGCTGACCGTGGTGATGTGGCTGGAATACGCCATGCCGGCCTTCAGGAAAGACAACTTGCCGTAGAACTCCATGCCTTCCTGTTGCAAGGCGTGTTCAGGAATCCCCAGTTCCGGGCACGAGGCCAGGCTGACCACGCCCTGGTAGGCCAGGTTATGAATGGTGAACAACGTCGGGGTGCGTGACCCACGCCAGTGCATATAGGCCGGGGCCAGGCCGGCGGGCCAGTCATGGGCGTGCACCAGGTCCGGGCACCAGTGGATTTGCGCCAGGTTGGCCGCAATATCGGCGGCAGCCAAGCCCAGGCGGGCGAAGCGGATATGGTTGTCGGGCCAGTCGCGGCCATTGTTGGCGCCGTAGGGCGTGCCTTCGCGCTCGTAAAGCTCGGGGCAGATCAGCACGTAGATGACCAGGCCATCCTTGAGGTCCATGCGCCCGATCTTGCACGGCGGCAACGCGGCGTGGCCGCCCAGCTCACCGATGATATGAATGGGGTTGTCGCTGTCCAGCACCTGCGGGTAGCCGGGGATCAGCACGCGCACATCGTGCAGGTGCGCCATGGCGCGGGGCAGGGCGGCGGACACGTCGCCCAGGCCGCCGGTTTTTACCAGGTCGGCTATTTCGGATGTGACAAACAGCACTTTTTTGCGATTGGGATTGACACGTGGTACTGGCCGCACCGTGTTGGGAAGGTCGGCCAATGAGGTCGGCCCGCCAACCGGCTGACTAAAACGCTCTCCCTGAGTATCTACAGCGGCACTGATCATGGTTCTCTCCCGTGTTTTGGTCGGCTGATGGCATATGGCAATCAGCGAAGGTTGACCGCATCCTGCGGCCAGGCGCACAAGCGCTACACAGACTGGCAAGCCTTATGCCAGTTGTGCTGGAGTCTTAAATAGAGTGGATGGACGGGCGTTCGGTGTGAACCGTCAGCGCTCGCCTTACCTTAAACCTGACCTGTGGCAGAGTTGGAAAGTTTCGATTTTTTGCGGGGTTTTTGTTTTGGATCGGACCCATCGGTCATGAGTCTAGGACAGATCCTAGAGCCTGTGGGGTCTGAGGGGTATTTTTGTAGGACAAATTTTTTTCATGCGGGGGAAGTACCGTTCTCCCGTATTGAGAAGGCGCTTTGTGGCGGGGGGGCTTGTCCCCCGTTGGGCTGCGCAGCAGCCCTTCAAGGGGCATGGTGTGCGCTCAGGCAGACCGCAGTGCCTGATTTAGGGCCGCTACGCAGCCCAACGGGGGACATGCCCCCTCGCCACAGCAGTGCGTCTGCGCGATTTTGGTGCGTCAGCTCAATGGGCGAAGGGGCGCTCCTTTGGCCCATGACTGAATATCTTCGATCATCTGCTGGTAGAACTGGCGGTAGTTCTGCTGGCTGACGTAACCCACATGAGGCGTGGCCAGTACGTTGGGCAACTGGCGGAACGGGTGGTCGGCCGGCAGCGGCTCCTGGGCGTACACGTCCAGTGCCACGCCCGCCAGGCGGCTACTGGCCAGCGCATCGATCAAAGCCGCTTCGTCGACAATCGGCCCGCGGGCGGTGTTCACCAGATGCGCCGTAGGTTTCATCCAGCCCAGCGCCTCGGCGTCCACCAACCCACGGCTGCGGTCGCTGAGTACCAGGTGAATCGACAACACGTCCGCCTGTTCAAACAGCTCGCGTTTGCTGACCCAGGTCACGCCGCTTTCGGCGGCGCGTTCCGGCGTGAGGTTTTCGCTCCAGGCAATCACGCGCATGCCGAACGCCTGACCAAACCTGGCGACCTTCTGGCCAATGCTGCCCAGGCCGAGAATCCCCAGGGTCTTGCCGTACAGGTCGCCGCCCAGGCCCACCTGCCAACCCCCGGCGCGCAGGGAATTGGCTTCGGCCAGCAGGTTACGGGTGGAGGCCATGATCAGCGCCCAGGTCAGTTCCGGGGCGGCGTGCTTGTAACTGTCGGTACCGCAGACTTGAATGCCCAAGGCCTTGGCCGCAGGAATGTCGATGGCGGCGTTGCGCATGCCGCCGGTCACCAGCAACTTCAGCTTGGGCAAACCTTGCAGGAGGGCCTGATCGAACGTGGTGCGCTCGCGCATCACGCAAATCACCTCGAAGCCCTGTAAACGTTCGATCAAGGTGGCGGTGTCCGCCGGGTAGTCGTGGAGGAAGTGCACCTGGCCGACCGACGTCAGGACTGACCAGTCCACTACGCCACTGGCCACATTCTGCCAATCATCAATCACTGCGATCTGTACCGACATGCACGCGTGCCTCGAAAAGGTTGGATTAAAGGGCGTTCAGCCCTTGCAACAGCGCTTTGTGAAACTGTGCCGGCTCTTCCATTTGCGGTGCGTGGCCCAGGCCCGGGAATTCCACCAGGGTGGCGTGGGGAATCAGCTTGGCCACTTGTTTGCCCAACACCGCGTAGTTGCCGATCTTCGCCTTGACCGACGGTGGCGCCAGGTCTTTGCCAATGGCGGTATTGTCGGACGTGCCGATCAGCAGCAGGGTGGGCACCTGCAGGTCCTTGAACTCGTAGTACACCGGCTGGGTGAAGATCATGTCGTAAATCAGCGCCGAGTTCCACGCCACCTGGGTGTGGCCGGGGCCTTTATTCATGCCGGCGAGCATATCGACCCAGCGCTCGTATTCAGGCTTCCAGCGGCCGACGTAGTAGGTGTCGAGTTCGTACTTGCGGATGCCGTCGGCGGTCAGTTTCATCTCGCGCTCGTACCATTGGTCAACACTGCGATAGGGCACGCCAATGGCCTTCCAGTCTTCCAGGCCGATCGGGTTCACCAGTGCCAGCTGTTCGGTTTGCTGCGGATAGAGCAGGGCGTAGCGCGTCGCAAGCATGCCGCCGGTGGAATGGCCGAGGAGGGTGGCCTTCTGAATGCCGAGTTTTTCCAGGAGTTGGTGGGTATTGATCGCCAGTTGCTGGAAGCTGTACTGGTAATTGTCGGGCTTGCTGGAGGTGCAGAAACCAATCTGGTCGGGGGCGATCACGCGGTAGCCGGCGTCGCTCAAGGCCCTGATCGAATCCTCCCAGGTGGCGCCGCAGAAGTTCTTGCCGTGCATCAGCACGATGCTGCGCCCGTTGGCCTTGCCTTTGGCCGGCACGTCCATGTAGCCCATCTGCAGGGATTTGCCCTGTGACTGGAAGGTGAAGTGTTCCACCGGGTAAGGGTATTTGAAACCTTGCAGTTCGGGGCCGTAGGTCGGGCCCTCGGTGGCGGCAAAAGCGGGAAGGGCGCTGCCGAGCAGCAGGCTGGCGACGCAGAGTGAGCGGATTTTGGACATGGGTACAGGCTCCGGGAACAGTGCCCGGATGCTGTGGCGAGGGGATTAACGGGAGATTAAATCCAGTGCAGGGTGAGCAGGGCCAATACCCCGTAGCGCGCCCCTTTGGCGAGGGTCACCAGCAGCAGGAAACGCCAGAATGGTTCGCGCATGACCCCGGCCACCAGCGTCAGCGGATCGCCGAGGATGGGCACCCAACTGAGCAACAATGACCAGTGGCCCCAGCGTTGATAGTGGGTACGGGCCTTTTCCAGAGGCTGTGGACTTACCGGGAACCAGCGCCGCTCCTTGAACCGCTCCACCGAGCGGCCCAGCAGCCAGTTCACCACCGAGCCCAATACGTTGCCAAGCGTTGCAACTCCGAGTAGCAGCCACAGGCTGTAATGCCCGCTGACCAACAGCCCCACCAGCACCGCCTCTGATTGCATCGGCAACAGCGTGGCGGCGCCGAAGGCGGCGAAAAACAGTCCCAGGTAACCGGCGAGCATCAATCAGCGTGCCGGATAGTCAGCCACTACCACGTCTTTGCCGTCGCGAGTCAGGCCGATGACCTGATAGGCATCGCTGCTGCCGTCCATTTCCATGCCCGGCGAGCCCAACGGCATGCCCGGTGCAGCAATGCCCAGCAAGTCGTCGCGCTTGCGCAGGGCCAGTACCTGATCGGCAGGCACATGGCCTTCGACGAATTTGCCGTCGATCACGCCGGTATGGCACGACGCCAGGCGCGGTACCACGCCCAGGCGTTGCTTGACCTCGCTCATGTTGGCTTCCACATGGTCATTGACCTTGAACCCGTTGCTTTCCAGGTGGGCAATCCACTTCTTGCAGCAACCGCAATTGGCATCACGGTGTACATCAATCGGGATAAGCTCGGCAGCCTGGGCCAGGGTGCTCATGAGCAGGGCCGACAGCGCGGCCAGTCGCAAGGTGGTTTTCATCGTCATCTCGTCAGATAAAGGGCAATAGCCGGGCATTCTCCCTGCTTTTTACAAAAGGTTTCTTGCGGAGTGTTACGAAGTTTTACGAAGCACCGACAGCACCAGAATAACCGCCTGGTGCTGTCGGAAAACTGAGAGGGAGATGACGGATTTGTCAGGTAGACGGGGATTCGAGGCGCTGCTTGAGTTGGTCAAGGGCCTGGTTGGACAGCGCAATCATGCGTGCATGCAAGGTGGTCAGTTGCAGTTCGGTTTCATAGGTGAGGACCCGGGTAAACAAGGTGCCATTGCCTTGGGCCTGCAAGAAATAATGAATGCAGCCGTCGACCGCCAGGGAAGTAAAGGCAGTCTTGAATTCCCGCGGTCGCAGCGCAATCTGCACGCGATAACTCATGGGTACCTGCACACCCAGCAGGTCGATGGTCTCGGTAAAACGGTGGCCAGTGGGCAATGAGCCTGTGGTGCCGGTGTCGGCGCCCAGGGATGTCGGATGCCATTCATGCCAGCGATCCGGTTGGGTGACATAGTCGTAAACGGTTTCGATAGGGACCTGGATATAGCGTTCCTGACTGATCCGCTCCAGACGGATCGGATGCTCAACTGCGTGCATGACACACCTCCTGTGTGGCGAGACTTCGCACAGCGAACTGTCAGAATAGTCTGGCTCCCGCGCATTGCACGGGAGCTTTCAGGCTATTTTTTCAACGCACCTTGAAGCGTCCCATCAATGCAATAACCCGGCCATTGGCATCCAGCAGGCTCTGGGTGTTGTGCTCCGTGGCGTGGCCGCTTTGCACCAGTTCTTCGACCATGTGGCGGATGTGCACCATGCTGCGGTTGATTTCCTCGGTCACCGCGCTTTGCTGTTCGGCGGCGGTGGCGATCTGGGTGCTGAGGTTGTTGATATGGCTGACGGAGCCGGCCATCTCGTCCAACCCTGTGTTGACCCTTGCCGTGGCGTCAGCGGCAGACTGGCAGCTGGCCTGGGTGGCTTCCATGGCCGTCACCGAAGAACTCACGCCTGTGGTCAGGCGCGCCAGCATTTCATTGATCTGCGAAGTGCTGGCCTGGGTACGGGCGGCGAGGGCGCGGACTTCGTCGGCCACCACCGCAAACCCCCTGCCTTGTTCGCCGGCCCGGGCGGCTTCGATGGCCGCATTGAGTGCCAGCAGGTTGGTCTGGCCAGCGATGGCGCCGATCACGCCGAGTGTTTCGGTGATACGGGCGGCGTCCTGGCGCATGTTTTCCACGGTGTGGGTGGCGCTGGAGACTTCGCCGATCAACGCGCTGACGCTACGGGACGCTTCCCCGACCACCACCCGCGAACGGTCGGCATGTTCGTTGGCGCGCTGGGTGAACGCAGCGGTTTCGGCGGCGTTCTCGGCCACGGTGTCGGCGGTGGAGCTCATCTCGGTGATGGCGGTGACGGTCTGGTCGGTTTCCGAGGCATGACGCACCAGGATCTGGTTGGTCTGGGCCGAGGTCTGCTGCAACTGCGCCAGGCTCGACGACATGGCGCCGGTCGCCTGGGTCACTTCACCGATCATGTTTTGCAGGTAGACGATAAAGCGGTTCACCGAATGGCCAATTGCGCCCAGTTCGTCCTCGGCACGGATGGTGATGCGCCGGGTCAGGTCGGCGTCGCCGTTGGACAGCGCGTCGATATTGGTCTTCAGCGCAGTCATCCGGTGTACCAACTGGCGGATGGCGTACACCTGCAACAGCACCAGCAGCAGAATCATCGGGATTTGCAACATCGCCAGCGTACCCAGCACATCATCACGTTGGGCGGTGATCAGCGAGGTGGGCAGTGCGGTGGCGAGGAACCACGGCGTGCCTTCGATCGGACGCATGAAGAAGGTGCTGGCCACGCCCTGGTTGTCGAACTCACTGCGCTGCAGGGATTGGTCGCGATGGGCGAGGCCGGCGCTGACCTGGGCGGCAAACGCCGAGGTGCCGGCCAGTTCGCTGATGTTCTTCAACACCACCGGGCCGCTGATGCGCGTGCTGTTGCTGATGATCTTGCCGTCGCCTTCGACGATCAGCATTTCTGCGCTGAGGTCTTTTTCCTTGCTGGCCACCAGGTCGTTGAAGAAGCCCAGGGTCACGTCGATGGTGGCGACGCCGTAAGCCGCGCCGTCGCGCTGGATGGCCATGGCACAGTTGGTGCGCGGTTCCTGACTGGCGTCATCCTTGTAGGCCGCGGCCCAGGCACATTGGCCGCGCGGCGACGCGAGGCCGCCTTTGTACCAGCTCTGGTCGTAGTAGTTGGGGGCCGCGTCGCTGTTCCAGAACGTATTGACTGCCAGCTTGCCCGAGGCATCGCGGTGCCAGAAGGTGCTGTGCTTGTTGCGTCCCGGGGTGCGTTGGTTGGGCAGGGGCCAGATACCGCCGCCGAACACTTTCAATTCGCCGTACTGGTCCACCAGGCCGGGCAGCACCTTGTCGATGGCGTCGCTGTCCAGCAGCGGGATGGTCTGGGTGATGCTGCGTTGCTGGGCCTGGACCTTGTTCAGTTCGCCCTGGATCTGCTCGGCCACTTCGGCAATGCGATTGAGGGCCACCTGTTCTTCGGTGTGGCGCAGCTTGGGGGCCACCAACTGTCCGATGCCCACGACCGTCAATACGAATAACAACAGGACGAACAGCACCAGAAACAGGGTGTAGCGAGTTTGGATAGAGCGCAATGAGGGCATGGGGTCGTCCTTACGAAGCGTTTATTGTGCGACGCGGCTTTGTTAGAGCTTCGAAGGGCTATCGGCTTGGGAGGGAGGAGCTTTAGGTACTATGGTGCAAGAAAGTAGTACGAATAAATAAAACCTGTAGGAGGCTTCTATTTTGGGTTGCCGGGGTGTTTGATGCGGGCTTGAATCTGCGACGGATCCCCCGGTAAAACATGGACGAAATCATCTATCAGGTGGTGAATTGGCTGAGCATTGAGCACCACACGCGCAGAGGCACCACCAACAACTACCTGGCGCTTTTATACCTGGCCGTCACAATTGGCGGCGTGGTCGTCGCCAGGGAGCTTGCCGCCAAGCGCAAGGCCCTCAAGGCACGCGCCACTGAGGCGTTAACCACTGCGCCATTGACCGCCACCTCATTTACCGAGGAGAACGGCCTACCGGTCAAGTGCACGGGCACCCTGCGACAGGACGCCGACGGCTATACCGTCAGCATCACCCGCAACAGTGTGGAGTCCCACAGCGAGCGGTTGGCGTCGCTGGACGAGGTTGATACCTGGCTGAGAGCCCACACGCCCTTCATCCTGTCGGACTTTCGCAAGCACCCTTGAGGGGGGTTATTTGTCGAGCATCTGCATGACGGCTTCCGGGTAACGCAATCCGGCGGTTGCATTGGCCGGGAAGATCGCCTCCAGCGCCGCCAGCTCGGCCGGGCTCAGCTTGACCTCCAGTGCGGCGACGTTCTCTTCCAGGTACTTGCGTTGCTTGGTGCCGGGGATCGGGATCAGGTAATCCCCTTGCGCCAATACCCAGGCCAACGCCAGCTGCCCGGCGGTCACGCCCTTATCGGCGGCCAGTGCCTGCACCTGTTCCACCAGCAACAGGTTCTTCGCAAAGTTCTCGCCCTGAAAACGCGGGCTGAAGCGGCGGTAATCATCCGCCGCAAAATCATCCGGGCTTTTCAGCGCGCCGGTCAGGAAGCCCCGGCCCAGCGGGCTGTACGGCACAAACGCAATGCCCAGGCGCTGGCAGGCTGCCAGGCAGCCGTTGTCTTCCTGGTCGCGGCTCCACAACGAATATTCGCTTTGCAGGGCACTGATGGGATGAACCTTGTGCGCGCGCTCCAGGGTGGCGGCCGACGCCTCGCTCAAGCCCAGGTAACGCACCTTGCCTTGCTTGACCAGCTCGGCCATGGCGCCCACGGTTTCTTCAATCGCCACGTCGGGGTCGATGCGGTGCTGGTAGTACAGGTCGAGGGTTTCCACGCCCAGGCGTTTCAAGGTACCGTCGATGGCATCCCGAATGTATTCCGGGCGGCCATTCACGCCGCGTATCGTGGGGTTCGACGGGTCGCGCACGATGCCGAATTTGCTGGCAAGAAATACCTGGTCGCGCTTGCCGGCGATGGCCTTGCCGATCAGCGCTTCGTTGGTGTGGGGGCCGTACATGTCGGCGGTGTCCAGCAGGTTGATCCCCAGTTCCAGGGCGCGGTGCAGAGTGGCGATGGCTTCGGCGGTGTCGGTGCCGGTGGTATAGAAATCGGTCATGCCCATGCAGCCGAGGCCGATGGCGGACACCTGGGGGCCGTTTTTACCGAGTTGACGAGTTTGCATGGGTCCAGCTCCTGTGTGGGGAAGGGCTCCATTGTTGCCCTCGACAAAAGCGGGATAAACCGGCTAAAACCACTATCACTATTATGAAATTCTAAACAATCCTCGAAGGAAACCCGCCAGTGGACCGTTTTAACGCCATGCGTGTGTTTGTGCGGATCGTCGAACTGGGCGTCTTTGCCAAGGCCGCCGACAGCCTGCAGCTGCCGCGCGCCTCGGTGACGATCCTGATCAAGCAACTGGAAGCCCACCTTGGGGTGCAACTGTTGCAGCGCACCACGCGCCAGGTCAGCCCGACCCTGGACGGCGCCGCCTACTACCAGCGCTGTGTACGGCTGTTGGCCGACCTTGAGGAAACCGAAGCGGTCTTCTCCACCAGCCGGCGCAACCCGCGCGGCACGTTGCGCATTGATATGCCGTCGGGGATCGGCCGTTTCCTGGTGATTCCGGCGCTGCCCGAGTTCACCACCCGCTACCCGCAGATCGACCTGGAAATCGGCCTTAACGACCGCCCTGTGGACCTGATTCGCGAAGGCGTGGATTGCGTGTTGCGCGGTGGCCTGGCGCTGGACGAGTCACTGGTGGCCCGGCCGCTGGCAATGATGGATCAGGTGACCTGCGCCAGTCCCGGCTACGTGCGGCAGTTCGGCCTGCCGTCGACACTGGATGATTTGGCCGGCCATCTGGTGGTCGAGTACTTCTCCAGCACCAGCGGCAAGCGCTATGGCCTGGAGTTCCAGATGGGCAATGACATACGGTTGGTGGACCTGCCCAAGCAAGTCGCCGTGAACAGCGCCGACGGTTACCTGGCGGCCTGTGAAGCGGGTTATGGCTTGGTGCAGACGCCTTACTATCACGCGGTTCGCCAGTTGGAAGCAGGCACCCTGGTGGAGGTGCTGGCGGACCTGCAACCGCCGAAGTTGCCATTGACCGCGCTGTACCCGCCGCACCGCCAGTTGTCGCAACGGGTGCGGGTATTTGTCGATTGGCTGGTGGAGTTGTGTGCCCGGCCGGGCAACGGGTTGCAGCGTCAGCCTTGAGCCTTGCGATAGGCGCCGGGCTGGAAGCCGGTGACTTTATGGAAGGCGCGGGTGAAGGCGGCCACCGATTGATACCCCACGGCCAGGGATACGTCTGCCACGGTCTGGTCCTGCTTGAACAATTGGCAGGCGTGGCGCACGCGCATCATCAACAGCACTTGCCCCGGCGACTGCCCGCACAGTTCATTGAAGCGCTTGAAGAACGCCGAGCGCGACAAGCCGGTGCAGGCGGCCATGCTTTCCAGGGTCCAGGGATCCGCCGGCCGAGCGATGAGTTGTTCCAGCAGGCGGGCAAACGCCGGTTGCCGGGCCAGCGCCGCGAGGCCGCCGAGTTCGGTGTTGTCCAGCACCTGTTGGCGTAGCACGTACAGGAACAACAGGTGGCACAGGCGCTCCAGCAGGGCGGGCGAGGGCGCCGGCGTGCGCTCGCATTCCTGCAGGATCAGTTCGAACAGGTTGCGTGCGGCCGTCAGCGAAGGATCGCCCGCCCGCAGAATGATCCAGGCGGGCAGGGAGTCGACAATCATCGCCGACAGCCCGGATTGAAAATGAAAGAACCCGCACACCAGGCCCACACCGTCGCTTGCCTGGCTGTCCAGCGGCAGCATTGGCTTGCGCGGGCATTCCTGGGCGCCGGCGGCGGTGCCATCGCTGGACAAGCGATACGCCAGGTCCCGCAGCAGGAACACCGCGTCGCCGTTGTTCAGCGGGTAAGGGGTGGAGTCGCCATCGATGTGCATCCAGCAGTGCCCCTGCACCACCAGATGAAAGCTCGCGCTCGCCAGGCCGTGGGTGCTGGCACGCCAGTCGCCGCAGTATCGCCCGACGTGAAACAGGCTGGTGTTGAGTTCGAGGCTATCTAATAACCAATCGACGAGTGAACTGGACGAATTCATCTAATGGAAAGACTCTAGAGCAAGTAATCGCTACTTTAGACTATTGAGCGGATTTTTTATAACCAACAGACTTGGTACACGATTCCATGAGGAGACCACTCCATGTCCCGCGTACCGATGCTAACCCTGGAAACCGCCCCTGAAGCGGCCAAGCCCTTTCTGGAAAATGCCCTGAAGGGTTCCGGGTTCATCCCCAATCTGTTGGCAGTGCTGGCCAATGCCCCGGCAGCCCTGGAAACCTACATCACTGTCTCCGGCCTGAACGCCAAGTCCGACCTGAGCCTGGCCGACCGTGAAGTGGTGCAACTGATTGCCGCCACCAACCATGGTTGCGATTTCTGCGTCGCCGGGCACACTGCCGTGGCGCGCAACAAGGCCAAGCTGCCGGAAGACGTGATCGACGCCCTGCGCCAGCGTGGCGAACTGCCCAACGAGCGTTATGAGACACTGGCCGCGTTCACCCGTGAAGTGATCGCCACCCGTGGTGATGTCAGCGACGCCGGCTACGCCGCGTTCCGTGAGGCGGGCTACACCGACGGTCATGCGCTTGAGGTTATTCTGGGCGTCAGCCTGGCCACCCTGTGCAATTTCGCCAACGTGTTTGCGCGCACACCGCTCAACCCGGAGCTGGCGCAATACCGTTGGGAAAAACCGGCAAGCTGAAGGCGCGCAAGCGTTCGCGATGGTAAACATGCTGTAACAAGGAGAAACATGAATGCTTGACCCAATCTTGAGCCGTTGGCTCGATGTTCAAGCGCAGGCCCTGGATGTGGGCAGTTGCGATCCGCAGGAAGTGCTGCCACGGCTGGCAGAGGCCAATGTATTACGTATCGGCGTGCCCAAGGACCTCGGCGGCCTGGGCGGCGACGTCACGGGCGCGATAGAGGCCATTGCCGATGTGGCCAGCCATTCCCTGGCCTCGGCGTTTGTGTGCTGGGGCCAGCGCTCGTTTATCGAATACCTGCTGCAAAGCCCGAATCAGCGCCTGCGTGAGCAACTGCTGCCGGACCTGCTGAGCGGCAAGCTGGCCGGGGCCACCGGGCTGTCCAACGCGATGAAATTTTTGTCCGGCATCGAGTCGCTGCAAATCAGCGCCGAGCCGACGGATGACGGCTGGAACCTCAATGGCCGCCTGCACTGGGTGACCAACCTGCGCAAGAACGGGTTTGTGGTGGCCGCCGCTATCGAGCATGCCCAGGGCGGCGCGCCGTTTATCCTGGCGATTCCTGACTCGGTGTCCGGCCTGCAACGTTCCCGTGACCTGGAACTGTTGGGCCTGCAATCGAGCAACACCGCAGCCCTCGGCTTCGAAGCCGTGGAACTGAGCCGCGACTGGTTGCTGCATGACGATGCACGCAAGTTCCTGCCGGCCGTGCGCCCGGCGTTTCTCGGCTTGCAATGCGGCATGTCCATCGGCCTGGCGCGGCGCTCGCTGGCGGAGGTGGCCAATCACCTGGGCTCCAGCCGCACCGTATTGCGCGAAGAGTTGGAAGTGCTGCGTACCGCGCTGGAACAGGCGGTCAACGACCTCAAGAAAGGTTTGCTGAGCGGCCGCTTCGGGACCGAGCCAGTACCCTTGTTCCGCCTGCGCATTGCCCTCGCGGAAATTGCCGCCAGCGCCGTCCAGCTGGAGCTGCAAGCCAGTGGCGGCAAGGCCTATCTGACGGCCTATGGCAGCGGTTTCGCCCGGCGTTGGCGCGAGTCGGCGTTTGTGCCGATCGTGACCCCGAGCCTGGTGCAGTTGCGCACCGAGTTGAACCGTCAGGCCAATCTATGAGCCAGGCGGTATTGCACGCCCAGGGAATCTGCCTGGGCTATGGCGGCCACTCGGTGCTGGAAGGCTTCGACTTGCAATTGCAGCCCGGCGAAGTGGTGTCGATCCTCGGCCCCAGCGGCGTTGGCAAGTCCAGCCTGCTGCGGGTGCTTGCCGGTTTGCAGGCGCCCCAGGGTGGCAGCATCCGCCTGCTGGGCGAGCCGTTAAGTGGCCCGCATCCGCGGGTGGCGGTGGCGTTCCAGGACCCCAGCCTGTTGCCGTGGTTGAGCCTGGAAAAGAACGTCGCCTTCGGCCTGGACTTTGCCCGCCAACCGCACCTCAGTCCTGAAGAACGACGCAACCGGGTCGACCACGCGATCCATGCCGTGGGCCTGGAACACGCCCGGCAGCAGTTCCCGGCGGCGCTGTCCGGCGGCATGGCCCAGCGTACTGCGCTGGCCCGCTGCCTGGCCCGCCAGCCGCAGGTATTGCTGCTGGATGAACCCTTCGGTGCCCTGGATGAAGTGACCCGCGCCGACATGCAACACCTGCTGCTCAAGGTCAACCGCGAGCAAGGTTCGGCGGCGGTGCTGATCACCCATGACATCGACGAAGCGCTGCTGTTGTCCGACCGGATTCTGCTACTGGGTAACCGCCCGGCGCGGACCCTCGGCGAATGGCGCATCGACCTGCCGCAACCGCGGGAAGAACAGGTGGAAGCCATCGGCACCCTGCGCATCGACATTCTCAAAACCCTACGGCGGGCGAGCCGCACTGAACCCCAACCCCCTGAACTGCTGGAGCCTTGCCATGTGTCTGGATGACCTCACTCACTCGCGCCGTGACTTTCTCAAACTCTCGGCCGTGCTCAGTGCCGCCGGTGCCTTGCCACTGCTCAGCAGTTTGCAGGCGCGCGCGGCCAGTGAGCCGGACGCGCCGGTACGCATCGGTTACTTGCCGATCACCGACGCCACGCCGCTGCTGGTGGCCCACAACAACGGCCTGTTCGAAGCCGAAGGCATCAAGGCCGAGCGCCCGGTGTTGTTGCGCAGTTGGGCTCAGGTGATCGAGGCGTTTATCTCCGGCCAGGTCAACGTGATTCACCTGTTGTCGCCGATGACGGTGTGGGCGCGTTATGGCAGCAAGGTCCCGGCCAAGGTCGTGGCCTGGAACCACGTGGGCGGCTCGGGTTTGACCGTGTCCCCAGGTATTACCGATGTGAAGCAACTGGGCGGCAAGTCGGTGGCGATTCCGTTCTGGTACTCGATCCACAACGTGGTGGTGCAGCAGCTGTTCCGTGACAACGGCCTGACCCCGGTGGCCCGTGCCGCCGGCAGTGCGATTGCTGCCAACGAGGTCAACCTGATCGTGTTGCCGCCCTCGGACATGCCGCCGGCCCTGGCCAGCAAACGCATCGACGGCTACATCGTCGCCGAGCCGTTCAACGCCCTGGCGGAAAACCTCAACGTGGGCCGGGTGCAGCGCTTCACCGGCGACGTGTGGCGCAACCATGCGTGCTGCGTAGTGTTCATGCACGAGCACGACCTGACCAACCGCCCGGAATGGTCGCAGAAGGTGGTGAATGCAATCGTCAAGGCCCAGGTCTGGACCCGCGACAACCGTGAAGAGGCGGTGAAACTGCTGTCCAAGGACGGCGAAAATCGCTACACCCCGCATGCCGAACCGGTGCTGCGTAAAGTCCTGGCGCCGGCAGCCAGCGACCGTGCGGCGTACCTGGCCGACGGCGCGATCCAGCACGCCAACTGGGACGAACACCGCATCGACTTCCAGCCCTACCCATTCCCCAGCTATACCGAGGAACTGGTGCGCCGACTGAAAGACACGCTGATCGAGGGCGACAAGCAATTCCTCGCCGACCTGGACCCGGCGTTTGTCGCCAAAGACCTGGTGGACGACCGCTTCGTGCGCAACGCCATCGCAGCGGTGGGCGGCATGAAGACCTTCGGCTTGCCCGAAGGCTTCGAGCGGCACGAGGAGATTGGCGTTTGAATAACGGCAAAACCTTGGGCTTGCCGGGCTGGTTGCTTGGCTTGAGTGGGCTGGCGGGATTGTTGTTGCTCTGGTGGCTGGGGGTGAAGGTGTTCGGCAGTGCGGACGGTTTGTCTGCGCGCTTTTCGCTGTCGGCGACCCTCACCAGCCTCTGGGAATTGCTGGGCCGCAGCGAGCTGTACCTGAACATCGCCGTGAGCCTCAAGCGGATCTTCGTCGGGCTGTTCCTGGCGTTGCTGATTGGCGTGCCGTTGGGCTTGCTGGTGGGCAGTTCGCGCAAGCTGGAGGCGGCGACCACGCCGGCGTTCCAGTTTTTGCGGATGATCTCGCCGCTGTCGTGGATGCCCATCGTGGTGATGTTGATGGGCGTGGGCGACCAGCCGATCTACTTCCTGCTGGCGTTCGCGGCGGTGTGGCCGATTCTGCTGAATACGGCGGCGGGTGTGCGTCAGCTCGATCCGCGCTGGTTGCAACTGAGCAAAAGCCTGAGCGCCACGCGCTGGGAAACCTTGCGCCGGGTGATTATTCCCGGCGTGATGGGGCACGTGCTGACCGGCGTGCGCCTGGCCATCGGCATTCTGTGGATCGTGCTGGTGCCGTGCGAGATGCTCGGGGTGAGTGCCGGGCTGGGTTATTACATCCTCGACACTCGCGACCGGCTGGCGTACTCGGAACTGATGGCGATGGTGCTGCTGATCGGCCTGTTGGGGTTTGCCCTGGATGCGTTTGCGCGGTGGTTGCATCAGCGTTGGGTGCATGGCAGCTGATCGCACGCCAGAAACGGCCCGGGGTGGTTTATCCGGGCCTTGTTTCATCCGCCAAAATTACTCGGGTGCGAAAATTTGCAAGTCTCCGGTTATATCATTGTGGCCTGCCAAGGCGCCCGATGGGCCTGGCCGAGGATCCAGAGAGTTGGTGCCATACCCGACTCGCATACCCGCTCGTTCATAGAGGCCTATGCCAATGCCTCCGGTCAGTTCGGCCACGCCGGGGATGTTCTGGGTGGTGTTGATATGTTGTCGGCCAACTAACGCTATCACTTTACCGTTGCCACTATGCTGTTTCAGTGTTTGTGCCGCGTAGTAATTGAACTCCTGCAGGCGCTGTAAGTTTCGCTCGTCTATATTCTGCTGGGTGTAGTGGTTACGCTCGTGTTTATGGCGTGTCAGATAAGGATGATCAAGGGGCACTACTTCGATGCCGTTGGCTTGGAACTTTTTGATCAGTTGATCCAGTGTCAGGTTCGGATCGTGAGGCCTGTAGCCAGGGCCGGTCTTGCCCATGCCGTCATCGACAAGGCGCATATTCTTGTCGTAAAACATTCCTTCAATGCCTATGACCTTGACGCCTTTATCCTTAAACAATTGCATATTGTCGTTCAGGGTCCTGAAGCTTGACAGGCTTCGATGATTTTCTCCCAGCACCACTACATCGGAGGCGTCCAGGGACTTGCTGAGCAGGTCGGGTACCTTTTCGTAATCCGCAGTGGTGGGAATCGTCGGGCGGGCGGGCATCTCACCGTTGGCCATGCGTTGGTAATAGTCATTCATTTCCTGCTCGAACCGATCCTTGGTGGCCTGGCGTCGACTGGGCGTGAAATGAGCATCACTCGGGGCGCCTTTAATGTGTTTTACATATTCTTCTGTGGGTAAATGATCGGTTTTCAGCGTAACTGGCTGGTTTAGAGCAGGCCGTGCACTGCGGTTCAGCGGGTTGTGCCGGTGATTCCCGGTTTGGCGAATGTTGGGGGACGGCGGCATCAGCGTACTGACCGGATCAAATGTTTCCAGCGGGCTGCCATAAGGCTGCATCCGGTCGGCATCGAAGGCATACCATTTGCCGTTATGCTGCACGGCGCTTGTTTCAACTGTGCGGTCGGCCACCTTCAGCGTTCCGCTGGCCGCCGCGTCATACAGCTCGCTGGCTTGCGCCAGGTCAACACCGTTTGCCGTACCTTTCAACGTTTGTACGCTCTGGGCGAGGGCGCCTGCGCCTTTGAGTGCGAGTTTCCCAGCCCCCACCACCACGTCGCCCAGGCCGTTCAACGGGTTGAGTTCGCCCAAGGCCGCCACCCCGAGGATCTTGCTGGTGTTGAGTAGCTTGGTGGCGCTGGAGCCTACCGCGCCGAGGGTCTTGCCCACTTTTGCCGCGGCCCCGACGCCAGCGGTCACGAAGCCAAACACGTCCAGTGACAGGTCAATGAGCCCGTCTTTGTAGTTGCCGTCCAGAAGGTTGCCGATGGCTGACTTCAGCGGAATAAGGTCGAGGACAAAGTGTTGTATCGAATCAACCCTGTCTCGTCTGCTTTCGGCGGGTGTGCTGCCGGCCGCTTGTTTTTTGATCGCCGGGTTGTCCAGGCCAAGCGCCTGGACGGTGGCATCGGCAAGGTCGTCTATTCGCACGCTCAGGAACGTGCTGCCGGAAGAGGCGCTCGCCGGTTGCTCACGGTGAATGCTGCTCCAGGGGCCCATGACGGGCGTAAATTCTTCTATTTTGGTGATTTCGTTTGAAAGGACCTGATGCGGGCGTGAAAGGATGCTGTTGTTCTTTCTTTTCACCGTGCCTTTTTCGGTGTCGATTTCATAGGTGGTGATGGTTTGGTTGTTTTCGGCCTTTACCAGAATCTTGGGGCTGCTATGGAAGAGTTGATCGCCGGCCAGTGGATTGAAACTGATTTTGTAGCTGTTCTCTTTGTAGAAGTTGAGTTTTCCGAGCTTGAGATTGTTTTGATCTTCCAGTGGGAGATGGGTGATGGCGTTGATGACAGAGAATTTCTTAACGGTTTTGAAGTTGTCGATGGCCTTGGAGAATTGGCTGTCGAAAGCGGCAGGTACGTTAAATTGGCGGCTTTTGGTGAACGCAGCGAAGGTTTCCAGATTGATGTTGGCATGCGACCCCCTCACCACCCAGTCGGAGGCCTCTATCCTCAAGCCTTGCATCGTGATGTCGAGCATTGAATAGGGATCGCTGAAGCGTGCTGCGCCGCGGATCTCAGGTCTATAGTCCATGCGCAGCACTCTCTCCTCGAACGGTACACCTTCGCCAAACTTTTCCTTGAGCAGGGCCAGCGCCATTTCTTTGCGGCTCGGCAGCTTGGTATCCAGCAGGCCAGAGACCTGTTTGAGTTTTTCCAACTGAGCATTGAAGAGGCTTCGGGTGCTGTCAATTTCCTCTTGGTCGTACTGCGCGTCATCTTTTACGGGGAGAAGGTTATTGGCCACGCCCCAATCGATCAGTGCCGCCGTGCGGGCGGACGCCGGGGCACTGTCGGCCGCACCCTCGGCGCTCATGACCTGGGCAAAGGTCATGTTCGCCGCCTTGCCGGGTGTCTGCGCTTCGATCCCGGCGACCGCGATGCACAAGTTGGCCCAGGCCTGGCTGCCGTAGACGACCTGCTCGGGAATATCCTTGACCAGAAACTGTGGTGCTGTTCGCGCCAGTAACAGCCGGGCGGCCAAACCACCGCTGCCGTTTGCGGTGCGGCCCTCGGCCTCCAGGTGGTTGCCTAGTGCATGGATGATGGTTGACGCGGGTTTGCCCCGGTGGCCGGGATGGGCGAGGTCAAAGCCGGCAACGCGGTTTCTGGCGGGGGCGTTGATGGACTCGGGGTCCAGGCCGAGCTGGATCGCTGCCAACACGTAGTCATTCACCCCGTCACCGCTGGGGTAGCCGTCAAGTGCGGTACGTATGGCGTTGCCCAACGCCTGGGCGCGGGGGCTACCAAGGAGGGTTTCCATGGCGCTGATCGGATCGCGCAACTGCGCCGTGGATAACGGCTGGGCGTTCATCAGGTAATCCAGCGCCCCGCTGCGTCGAACGGTCAATGGCAGGCCTTCGAGGCGTGCCGTGTTGTTGTCCACCAGATTCTTGATATCGCGCTGTTGTTCCAGGCTCGGGGGCATGGGCCAGGACAAGGCGCCGCCGAAGGTGCCCAACGGGTGTACGAGGGCCTGCTGCGTCAGCTGGTTCGCCAGGGCAAGGAGTTCTGCCTTGCTCTGTGGCAGGGGGGTGTTTTGGCTCTCAATGAATGCCTTCAGGCTGGTGGAGGCCGGTTCGGGCTCAATCGCCACCGAGGTGCGCTGCAGCACCGATAACACTGCCGGTGCGTCGGCATTGTTTGCCAGGTCGTGAGCCGTTTCAGTGAGCTTGTGCGCAAGCGTTTGCAGGTTTCGCCAGTCTCCCATGGCTGTTTTCAGCGCTTGAGGCCCATCAGGTGCGGGGGCTTCATGACGGGTTTCTTGTGGCAGTGATGAGTCATTCACTGGCTCGAGGGGCGGGGAGGGTACAGCGTCGGCGGGCGGGAAAGGGGTGGAAAGGTTCGCGGTAGCAATCATCGGAACACCTGCGTGAGTGTATGAGGACATACGCCTTTGCGAAAACCTCCCTGTTTCCAAGACGCTCTTTTTGAGTGTCGAAAACAGGTACGGTCATTCCGCCCGCAGGTGTTCAAGTTGTCAGAAAATGTGCGAGGAGGGCCTCAGCGATGGTAATAGCCCGGTCCGCCGTCGTAGTAGCGATGGTCATGCCAACCGCCGCCGCCGTGGGGGAAAATAATGCAGCCGCTCATGCTCAACATGATCAGCAAGGGAATCAGCAGTGTGATTCGACGAAGCATTTCAAAATCCTCTAGGGTACTCACAGGTTCGATCAGGCGTTGGGCAAGCCAAAGTTTTTCATCGCCTGTAACATGAGACCCCGCCGACCCCAATCCATCCCCGCCAATGGGTATGTGCTTGGTGTGGCAGTCGATACAAAGTGGATACAATTTTTTTAGCTTCAGGAACCCGTCATGACCCAAAAGCAACGTTTGAAATATTCGATTCTGATCTCCCTGCTGGTACTGGGGACGATGTTTGGCCTGTCCTACCTGCAGAACAACGGGGTCATCAGCGAAAAGACGTTCCAGTACATCGCGATTGCCGTAGCGGTCACCGTGGTGGTGATCAACGGTGTGATGCGCCGCAAGGTCAAGCCTAACCTCTGAGTCAGGCCCGGCCTTCCAGGACTTTGGCAGCCTGCTCGTGCAGGCTGTAGCTCTTGTCGGCGTTCAGGGTAATCACGCCTTCGGTGCACAGGCGCTTGAGCACCTCCCGCACGCTGAGAAATGACAATGGAATGCCCAGCTCCAGCAAATGGCTGTGCACGCCGCGCACGCCGAGGGTGCGCTGGTTGTCGGCGGCCGTCAGCAGGGCGTCGATGACCTTCAGCCGGATCAGGCTGGTGCGCAGGCCAAAACACTTGAGCAAATGACGAATGCGCTGGTTGCCATGTTCCGGCGCTTTGCCGAACGCTTGGTTACCGGAGCCAAAACCTCCGTCATGCATGGATGAGTGTCCTTCCGTGGGCAGTTGCGGGTTGTACATGCAAAAACTCCTTATCAGAGCCTGATCAGGAAAATGATGGCGCTCTTAATTAATAAGACGTACGAGCAGCCGAAATCATGAAGCGCGGGATGTAGAAATTTTGTCGGTAACATCCTGGAGACATATCGACATGTCCGAATAATCATCGGTGGCTGCTAAATTATTCCCGGCTTTTACGTCTTAACTGAGGTGTTGGCGAAGCTGTCCCTCGTCACGGTGTTTAATTTGGCTGTGGAGTCTGTGTGATTATTTCCAACGGGTTGTTCAGGGCGTGCGTGGTTGGGGCGTTGCTGGGGCTGAGTGTTTCGGCCACGGCGCGGGTGCAGGAGCAACAGACCACTGCGGAGATTCGGCGCACCAGTTTTGGTGTCCCGCATATTCGGGCCAACGATGAGCGCGGCCTGGGGTTTGGCATCGGTTACGCCTATGCCCAGGACAACCTGTGCCTGCTGGCCAATGAAGTGGTGACGGTCAACGGCGAGCGCGCCAAGTACTTTGGCCCCGAGCAGGCGACCCAGGAAGGGCGCAATAACCTGACCAACGACGTGTTCTTCACCTGGCTGAACACACCCGGGGCCGTTGCGGCATTCTGGAAGGCGCAACCCCCGGCGATGCAGCAGCGTATCGAAGGGTATGTCGCCGGCTATAACCGTTACCTCAAGGAGCGTACCGCCCAAGGCTTGCCGGCGCAGTGCCAGGCGGCCTGGGTGCGGCCGATCACGGCTGAAGACCTGGTCAAGGTGACCCGCCGGCTGCTGGTGGAAGGTGGCGTTGGGCAGTTTGCCGAAGCGGTGGTGGGTGCCACGCCGCCGAATGCCGTCGCCCAGGTAGATGCCAAGGCGTTTGAGGTCGCCGCAGCCAATCAACAGCGTTTCGCCCTGGATCGCGGCAGCAACGCAGTGGCGGTGGGGCGTGACCGTTCGTTCAACGGCCGCGGCATGTTGCTGGCCAACCCGCATTTTCCGTGGGGCGGCGGCATGCGTTTCTACGAGATGCACCTGACCATTCCCGGCCAGCTGGATGTAATGGGCGCCGCCTTGCCGGGCCTGCCGGTGATCAATATCGGCTTCAACCAGCACGTGGCCTGGACGCACACCGTTGATACCTCCAAGCACTTCACCCTGTACCGCCTGACCCTGGACCCCAAGGACCCGACCCGCTATCTGCTGGATGGCAAATCCGTGCCTATGGATAAAACCAGCATCAAGGTGACAGTCAAAGCCGCCGACGGCAGCACCCGGGAAGAGTCCCGCACGGTCTACAGCTCGCAGTTCGGCCCGGTGGTGCAATGGCCGGGCAAGCTGGACTGGGACAACAAATATGCCTTCAGCCTGCGGGACGCCAACCTGGGTAACGACCGTGTTCTGCACCAGTGGTACGCGATGAACCGCGCCGCGAACCTCAAGGAGCTGCAAGCCTCGGTGCACACCCTGCAGGGTATCCCGTGGGTCAACACCCTGGCGGCGGACGACCAGGGCCAGAGCCTGTACATGAACCTGTCGGTGGTCCCGAACGTCAGCGCGAAAAAACTCGCGCAGTGCAGTGATCCCCGGGTTGGCCTGCAATTCATCATGCTCGACGGTTCCCGCAGCGCCTGCGCCTGGGATATAGACCCGCGTGCCGCCCAGGCCGGGATCTTCCCGGCCGATCAACTGCCACAACTGCAGCGCACCGACTACGTACAGCACTCCAATGACTCGGCGTGGCTGGTCAACCCCAAGGCGCCGCTGACCGGATTCTCGCCGGTGATCAGCCAGGAGAAAATCGGCCTGGGCCCACGTGCCCGTTTCGCCTTGCAGCGCTTGCAGGAACTCGACAAGCAACCGATCAAGGTCGCCGACTTGCAGAACATGGTCATGGACAACCAGGTGTATCTCGCCAGCCAAGTCATGCCGGACCTGCTCAAGTACTGCGCGGGTGCCGACGCCGCCGTGAAAACCGTGTGCGACAGCCTGAAAAGCTGGGACCTGCGCGCCAACCTCGACAGCGGCCTGGGCCTGGTGCACTTCATCAACCTGGCGGAACAACTGGCGCAAGCGCCCGATGCATGGAAAGTGGGGTTTGACCCGACGCAACCACTGACCACACCTCGTGGGCTGGCGATTGAACGCGCAGGCGTGGCCAAGGCGCTGCATGACGCGATGCTTGCGTCAGCCGCCGACGTCGCCAAACGCGGCCTCACCGCTGACAGCCGCTGGGGTGACATCCAGGTCTCGGGCCAAACCCCGATCCATGGCGGGCCGCAAGAGCTCGGCGTGTACAACGCCATGCAAAGCGTGCCAAGGGCTGACGGCAAGCGCGAAGTGGTCAGCGGCAGCAGCTACTTGCAGATCGTGACCTTCGACGAGAAGGGCCCCAATGCCGAAGGCGTACTGGCGTTCTCCCTGTCCAGCGACCCGGCGTCGAAATACTACAAGGACCAGACCCGGGCGTTTTCCGAGAAAAAACTAAGCCCACTGCCGTTTACCGAACAGCAGATCAAGGCGGACCCGCAGTACCAATTGCAGGTTATCCGTGACAAGGAAGAAGCCGGGCGGTAGGGTAGCCCACCGGGAATTGATGCCCCTTGAGAGAATATTTTTTGAAATCAAGGGGTTGCAAGCCCTGGCAAATGAGTACATAATTGCGCCCATCGAACGCACTGAAGCATTAAAAACTTCAATGTTTTCAATGAGATAGAGTAGAGGCAAGCTTCACATAGCCCACTCAAGTTTGTATGCGGTGAATGTCGGTTGTAAGGCATTGATCGTTTGAGGCCGAGTAGCAAAATGGTTATGCAGCGGATTGCAAATCCGCCTACGCCGGTTCGATTCCGACCTCGGCCTCCACTCTTAGAAACCCCGTAGATTAACGTCTACGGGGTTTTTTATTGGGCGCTGGAAAAGATACGCGTACCAAAACCTTTGGGTAGGCGTACCAACACTTTTTTATTTTGTTGAGTTAGAGGTTGAGGCTTTTCACGTGCCACTTTTCACCCAGCAGCACCCCGCAGTAGACGCAGTGCCCGCCGTACTTCAGGCGCCCGGCGAAACCATGATGGAGGC
This sequence comes from Pseudomonas sp. MWU16-30323, assembly GCF_020515595.1. Classification (NCBI taxonomy): domain Bacteria; kingdom Pseudomonadati; phylum Pseudomonadota; class Gammaproteobacteria; order Pseudomonadales; family Pseudomonadaceae; genus Pseudomonas; species Pseudomonas sp. MWU16-30323. The sequence goes on along the minus strand of NZ_JAIWYM010000021.1, from coordinate 1,256 downwards.
TCTGGTGAGGGGCCTTGATTTGGCAAGGCTAAAAGCCCCGAGTGCTACTCGGTCAATCACCACATCGAAGCCTGAGAGGCTTCCCAGAGCGGGCTCAAATCAAGCGAAGCGGTAGTTCGTCTACGCTACGGAACGTTTGGCATCAACGCTTTGTCCTCAGTTAGACGGGTACAACACGGAATTTCCGGCTAGACCTGTCGCAAGGCGAATGTATGAGCGGATTAGATGACTTCAGGTTCAAATCTCACCAGCTCTTAATCGAACTCGACGCAGCCACCAGTAAAATGATGATGATGGTTTGCGCAAAGGAAGTAGCGGGGGCCGATTGGGAAGCTGCGACTCTACGCCATCACGATGCCTTCGAGGCTTGGAACTCTTTCCTCAACTCCCCCGAAAAACCGAGTAAAGCGAGTAAAGGGGACTGATTTATTTTATTTCAAGTAGTTCAGCCCCCATGTTTTTTGTTTTAGCGCGGTTTTAAACAATCCAACGCCTGATCTGCCAACGTTCTAGCCATGTCTATCAGGTGAACGGTGGAACACGCCATGCCCCGGTTTTCTCCTGTTGATCCCTGCACAGCACCTTCAGCCGTTGCGGCTGCACAGCGCAGCAAATCAGAGATTTGAGCGATTGCGTCTTCAAAGCTGACGTCTTGGTGAACGGTAAATATTGGGTGGGAGACGGGGTCGGGTTGGAGGTAGTGACTCAAGGCGCGATCAAAAGCTTCGCGGTCCCGGGTGGTACGAGGTGGGTCTGGAACGATCTTGTCCATGCATAAGCTCCTACTGAGGGGGGAGCCACCTAATGTCGTTTCCACACGACAGAGGGTGGCAGCTATACGCAGGGTGGAAAACCGGACAGTAGGACCCGGCCAGACCGAAGTCTGCCCACGTACAGCCGCCATAGAACGCTGACGAAAAAAACGCCGACAACGATTATGGTGCTGGCGCTTGGCGCCCACTGATTTCCAGGTTTCCACACCCGGTCGCTGATATGCAGCGACGGAGCGAAGACTAGCCAGCGATTCCAGCGGGCACAAGGCCGAAAGATTCTCTAGGAAACGTCCCGCAAGTTAAAGCGATTTGCCTTGCTGGCCCTTAAAAAGCCGAGAAGATTTTAAACAGAGGAGGCAAGGTCAAGGGGACGGATTTATCTGATTACGTGCTCGACTCTAAATAGCCCCGCAGATTAACGTCTACGGGGTTCTTATTGCCTGTTGGTAAGTGCAATGGACGAAAAAAAGCCCGCAATCACGG
>NZ_JAIWYM010000020.1:0-112876 GCF_020515595.1 Pseudomonas sp. MWU16-30323 | reverse complement strand
GACCGAAGAAACGGATATGTACTCAGCCAGACTGAACATATCTCCTCCCCCAACCCACCACGCAACCATTGGTTACAAGTTGGTGATAACCTCGCCTTTCCCCCACCCAGACCTGTCTCCCCGATGCCCAGTGAACCCGCGCTGCTACTACGTCACCACCGCCCTTTCATCGCGTTCTGGCTGGCGCGGATCTTCACCGCCAGCGGCTTCCAGATGCTCACCGTGGCCATAGGCTGGAACCTCTACCAACTGACCGGCAACGTGCTGGACCTGGGTTTGGTCGGCCTGGTGGAGTTCGTGCCGCGTGTACTGTTCATGCTGCACACCGGCCATGTGGCCGACCGCTATGAACGGCGCAAGGTCGCGGCCATCTGCCAGACCGTGCAGGCGTTGATCGCGCTGTCCCTGGCGATTGGCGGGCTGACCGGCAACGTCACCCGCGAGATGATTTTTATCCTGGCGTTCCTGCTGGGTGCGGCGCGTTCGTTTGAAATGCCCACCACCCAGGCCCTGCTGCCGAGCATCGTGCCCACCGCACTGTTTCCCCGCGCCGTGGCGTCGTCGCAGTCGGCACAGCAATTGGCCACCATCGTGGCGCCGGCGTTGGGCGGTTTGTTGTACGCCTTCGGCAGTGTCTGGGTATATGGCCCCACGGTGGTGCTGTACCTGATTGCCTGCGTGCTGACCCTGAACCTGCCTGCGCGCCAGACGCCGCTGAACAAGGCCAAGGCGACCATGGATTCGTTGCTGGCCGGGATTCGCTTTATCCGCAGCCGGCCGGACATCCTCGGGGCGATTTCCCTGGACTTGTTTGCCGTACTGCTGGGCGGCGCCACCGCGTTGCTGCCGGTGTTTGCCAAGGACATCCTGCTGACCGGGCCGTGGGGGCTCGGGCTGCTGCGTTCGGCGCCAGCAGTCGGGGCGTTGCTGATGTCGCTGTGGCTGGCAAGGTTTGCCGTGGACCGGCACGTCGGGCGGATCATGTTTACGGCGGTTGGGGTGTTTGGCGTAGCCACCATCGCATTCGGCCTGTCGACCTCATTCTGGTTCTCCCTGGCCGTGCTGGTGGTATTGGGCGCAGCGGACATGATCAGCATGGTGATCCGCGCCTCGTTCGTGCAACTGGAAACCCCGGATGAAATGCGCGGCCGGGTGAGCGCGGTCAACGGGCTGTTTATCGGCGCATCAAATCAGTTGGGCGAGTTTGAGTCCGGGATTACCGCTCACTGGTTCGGCACCGTACCCGCCGTGGTCATGGGCGGCATCGGCACGCTGGTGGTGACCGGGGTCTGGATCAAACTGTTCCCGACCCTGGCCAACCGCGACCGCATGCATGTGCCAGTGGAAGAACCCGCCAAGGTTTAGAACACCTTGTCGAGGGTGACGGGAAAGTCCCGCACCCGCTTGCCGGTGGCGTGATACACCGCGTTGGCCACCGCCGCCGCCACCCCGACAATCCCGATCTCGCCGACGCCCTTGGAACCCAGGGCGTTGACGATCTCGTCATGTTCTTCGACAAACAGCACGTCAATCTCGCCGATATCCGCGCTTACCGGAATGTGGTACTCGGCCAGGCTGTGGTTCATGTAGCGGCCCAATGCGTGATCGACCTGGGTCTCCTCATGCAACGCCATGCCGATGCCCCAAACCACACCACCGAGAATCTGGCTACGGGCCATCTTCGGATTAACCACCCGCCCGGCCGCAATCGCACTGACCACCCGGCTGACCTTGATCGTGCCCAGGTCCTCATCCACCCGCACTTCGACGAACACCGCCGAATGAGTGGCTGAGGCATAGCCTTCGCGCTGTTTGCCCGGCTCGCAATCTACCTGAACCTCCAGCGTCTGCTCGCCGCTGTCCTGCACCAGTTGCGCCAGGGAGATGCGCTGGTCACCGACATGCAACTGGCCGCTTTCAAACCGCGCTGATTCGGCATCTTTAAAGGCGGGGTAAGTCTTGCGCGCAATCTCCAGCAGCGTGGCATTTAACGCCTCACACGCCTGCTGCACCGCGCTGCCCACCGACGACACGGTAAACGAGCCACCCTGCAGCGGTGCGGTCGGCAGTGATGAATCCCCCAGCAGGAACGTCACGTCACCCACCGGAACACCACTGGCCTGGGCCGCAATCTGGGTCATGACCGTGTAAGTGCCGGTGCCGATATCAGTGGTGGCGCTGCTGACCGTGAGCTTGCCCAAGTGATCGATCCGCGCCTTGGCGCTGGCCTTCATTTGCAGCGCTTCCCACACGCCGCCGGCCATGCCCCAGCCGATCAGTTGGCGGCCATCACGCATGCTTCGCGGTTCCGGGTTGCGCTGGCTCCAGCCGAAACGCTCGGCCCCTTCGCTGTAACACTCACGCAAGGCTTTGCTGGACCAGGGCTTGTCTTCGTTCTGATTGCGCTCGGCATAGTTGATCAGCCGCAGTTGCACCGGGTCGATGCCCAGGGCGCAGGCCAGTTCGTCCATCGCGCACTCCAGGCCGATCACCCCGAGCGCCGCGCCGGGCGCGCGCATGTCCAACGGCGTGAACACATCCAGCGGCACCAGTTTGTAGGTCAGCAGCACGTTATCGCAGTGATAGAGCATGCCGCTCCACTCCACCACGTGCTCGCTGAAGTCCTCGAAGCGCGAGGTCTGGCCGATGGCGGTGTGGCCCAGTGCGAGCAAGCGACCATTGGCGGCCGCGCCCAGTTGCAGGCGCTGCAAAGTGCGCGGGCGATAGCCGAAGGTGAACATCTGCTGACGCGTGAGGGTGACGCGCACCGAACGCTTCAAGGCCAGCGATGCCATCACCGCCAGCGGCAACTGGTACTGCGGCCGCAAGCCTGAACCAAAGGCACCACCAACAAACGCAGCGAAGATTCGCACCTGGCTTTTATCCAGGCCGAAGACTTTCTGCACGTAAGCCTGGCAGTTCTGCGGGCCCTGGGTCTTGTCGTGGATATGCAGGGTGCCGTCGGGCTGATACAGCACGGTGCTGGCGTGGGGCTCCATCGGGTTGTGGTGTTCGATGGGCGTGCTGTAGTGCAGGTCCAGGCTCGTGGCGGCGCCGGTCCATTCGGCCTGGAAGTTGCCGCGTGGCTTGGGCGGAGTTTGCGGCGAAGGGTGCGCCTGGTCCTGCAAGGCCAGCAGGTCGGTCTCGGAAGGTTCGGCTGCGTATTCGATCTCAACCAAAGAGCCGGCGTGACGCGCCAGCTCCAGGTTATCGGCAATCACCAATGCCAACGGCTGGCCGCTATACAGCACGCGGTCGTTGTACAGCGGGCGAAATGGCGAGCCGTCGGCGGCATCGGCATCGGCGTAGCTGTCGTCGTAGCTGGCGAGTTTCGGGCGGTTGAGGTGATCAAGCACCATCACCACGCCCGGCAACGCCAGGGCTTTGGAAGCGTCAATGCGGATGACCCGGCCCTTGGCGATGTTGCTCGACACCACACTGCCGTGCAGCAGGCCGTCTTCGGGAAATTCCCCGGCATATCGCGCTTGCCCGGTTACCTTGAGCAGACCGTCGACCCGGTCCAACGGTTTGCCGATCGCGCTCATGATGTGGCTCCCGCAACAGCGGCATCGCTCAGGGCGCGAATGATTGCGCGGCGTGCCAGTTTGATCTTGAAGCCGTTGTGTTCCAAAGGCTCGGCGTCCTGCAGCAAGGCTTCGGCGGCGCTGCTAAAGGTTTCGCGGCTGACGGACTGGCCGATCAGCGCGGCTTCCACCGCGCGATCACGCCAGGGTTTGTGGGCGACGCCGCCCAGGGCCAGGCGTGCATCGACGATCACATCGCCTTCCAACGCCAACGCCGCCGCAACCGATACCAAGGCAAACGCATAGGAAGCCCGGTCACGGATTTTCAGGTAGTGGCTGTGAGCAGCCAGGTGGTCGGCAGGCAACTCGATAGCGGTGATCAACTCGTCATCGGCCAACTGGTTATCCCGCTGGGGCGCATCCCCCGGCAACCGATGAAAGTCGGCAAACTCGATCACCCGCGCACCGCCCCGGCCCTGCACATGCACCCGGGCATCCAGCGCGGCCAGGGCCACGCACATGTCCGAAGGATGGGTGGCCACGCACTGATCGCTGGCGCCGAGAATCGCGTGGATGCGATTCAAGCCGACCCGCGCTGGGCAACCGCTGCCGGGCTCGCGTTTGTTGCAGGGCACGGCGGCGTCATAGAAGTAATAGCAACGGGTGCGTTGCAACAGGTTGCCGCCGGTGCTGGCCATGTTGCGCAATTGCGGCGAGGCGCCGGCGAGAATGGCTTGGGACAGCAACGGGTAGCGTTGTTCGATCAGTGGGTGCCACGCGAGGTCGGCGTTGCTCACCAGGGCACCAATCATCAGGCCGCCTTCGTTGGTTTCTTCCACATCGCGAAGCGGCAGGCCGGTGATATCGATCAGGTGTTCGGGGCGGCTGATGTTTTCTTTCATCAGGTCCAGCAGGTTGGTGCCACCGGCGATAAACCGTGACGCCGGGCTGACCAGGTGCACCGCCTCCTGCACATCCACTGGTTTGCTGTAATGGAAGGGATTCATTGCTCACCTCCCTGCGCACGGCACGCCGGCAAGGCTTCTTCGATGGCATCGCGGATGTTGTTGTAGGCGCCGCAGCGGCACAGGTTGCCGCTCATCAGTTCCTGGATTTGCGCGGTATCGTGGGCGCGGCCTTCACGGGCCAGGCCCACCGCCGAGCAAATCTGCCCCGGCGTGCAGTAGCCGCACTGAAAGGCGTCGTGCTTGATAAAGGCCTTTTGCATCGGGTGCAGGTCTTCGCCCGAGGCCAGGCCTTCGATGGTGGTCAATTCGGCACCGTCGCACATCACCGCCAGGGTCAGGCAGGCGTTCACCCGCTTACCGTTGAGCAAAACGGTGCAGGCGCCGCACTGGCCGTGGTCGCAGCCCTTCTTGGTGCCGGTCAGGTCCAGTTGCTCGCGCAGCAGGTCCAGCAGGGTGGTCCAGGGCAATACATCCATTTGGATGTCCCGGCGATTGAGGGTCATGCGTATCGGATGGCTGACGAACGGCTTGGCCGCCGCGCCGGTGTGGGTCGCGCTCATAAACACCTCACGGATTGGTGTGCAATCGCGGCGTTCAGGAAAGTCGCCGTCTTAGCGGTCCGACTTCCGTGGGTTATGAGCGTTCAAGAGAATTGATGGGTGGCGATCAGCGAATGCTGAGGGTGGTGACCAACTGGTTGCGCGGCGGGTTGATCGAGGTGTTGCTGTACTGGAACGTGCCGCCGGCTTCGACATCCAGCTGGAACGTATAGATGTAGCCCATCAACGTGCCGGCGCCGCTGCATGCCTGGCTGATGGAACCCACCTGGCAGATGGCAGTGCTGGTGCCGGACACCGGCGCACCATCGAAGAACGCCTGGGAGCTGTTGCCCAGGCCGACTTCCATCACGTACACCAGCGTCTGCCCACGGTGCGTGCACATCTGGGTGCTGGCCGCCCGCTCAGGGATGGTTTCCGTGCAATTGGCCGACTGCACCTTGAACACCCGCACCTCGCTCAACGCCGGTGCAGGCGCGCCCCACGCCGGTGCTGCACCGAGCCACAGGCCGATACAACCGAACAGAGCTAGACTCCAGGCGCTGGCTTTTTTCATGCTGTCGATGACCCTGTAATAAACGTCGGCGCAGTATGCCTCAAGGCCATGATCAAGCCTATGCGCCACTGGCCCTCGGCTGCTGGTATGATGCGCCGCTTTTTCCGATCCTCTCTGGAACCACAGCCGCTTGGCGCAGTTTGTGCTTTGACTTAGAGGTCAACAAATAACGACGCAAAATAGCGTCACAGGGAGCAGGCATGCTGGAAAAGCTGTTTCAACTCAAGGCACACAACACGAATGTGCGCACCGAGATTCTCGCGGGCGTCACCACCTTCCTGGCCATGGCCTACATCCTGTTCGTAAACCCGAGCATCCTCGGCGAGACCGGCATGGACAAGGGCGCGGTCTTTGTCGCGACCTGCCTGGCAGCGGCCATCGGTTCCACCGTGATGGGCCTGATCGCCAACTACCCGATTGCCCTGGCACCGGGCATGGGCCTCAACGCGTTCTTCACCTACACCGTCGTCCTGCACATGGGCCATACCTGGCAAGTGGCGCTGGGTGCGGTGTTCATCTCGGCGGTGCTGTTCTTCCTGCTGTCGATCTTCCGCATCCGTGAATGGATCATCAACAGCATCCCGCTGCCCCTGCGTTCGGCGATCGCGGCGGGTATCGGCCTGTTCCTGGCGTTGATCGCCCTGCACAACGCCGGCATCGTGGTCAGCAACCCGGCCACCATGGTGGGCCTGGGCGACCTGAAACAACCGGCACCGATCCTCGCCACCCTCGGCTTCGCGCTGATCGTAGCGCTGGAAGCCCTGAAAGTACGCGGCGCGGTGTTGATCGGCATCCTGGTGGTGACCATCGCTTCCATCGTGCTGGGCTTTACGCCGTTCGGCGGCGTGATGTCGATGCCACCTTCGCTGGCCCCGACCTTCCTGCAACTGGACATCAAGGGCGCCCTGGACATCGGCCTGGTGAGCGTGATCTTCGCGTTCCTGTTCGTCGACCTGTTCGACAACTCCGGCACCCTGATCGGCGTGGCCAAGCGCGCGGGTCTCATGGGCAAGGACGGCCACATGCCGAAAATGGGCCGTGCGCTGATCGCTGACAGTACGGCGGCCATGGCCGGCTCGCTGCTGGGCACCTCGACCACCACCAGCTACATCGAATCGGCTGCGGGCGTGAGCGCCGGTGGCCGTACCGGTTTGACCGCCGTGGTGGTCGCGATCCTGTTCCTGCTGGCGTTGTTCTTCTCGCCACTGGCGGCCAGCGTTCCGGCCTTCGCCACCGCGCCGGCGCTGCTGTTCGTTGCCGTACTGATGACCTCGGGCCTGGCCGAAATCGACTGGGACGACATCACCGTCGCCGCGCCGGTGGTGATCACCGCCCTGGCGATGCCATTCACTTATTCCATCGCCAACGGCATCGCCTTCGGTTTCATCGCCTGGACCGCCATCAAGCTGCTTTCGGGCCGCTACCGTGAGCTGAACCCGGCGCTGGTGATCCTGTCGATTCTGTTTGTGATCAAGCTGGGCTGGTTCAACGCATGACTTTTGACGCCGCAAGCTACACCGTTCAACTGGAAGAAAAGGTCACGCGCTTGCGTGACCTGCTGGCGCCGTTCGATGCGCCAGAGCCTCAGGTTTTCGACTCGCCGTTGCAGAACTTTCGCCTGCGGGCGGAGTTCCGCCTGTGGCGCGAAGGGGGTCAGCGCCACTACGCGATGTTCTCCCAGGACGACAAGCGCACGCCGATCCTCATCGAAGCGTTCCCGATTGCCAGCCTGCGCATCAACCAGTTGATGCCGCAGCTCAAGGCCGCCTGGCAAGCCAGCGCCGCCCTGAGCCACAAGCTGTTCCAGGTGGAGTTCCTCACCACCCTGGCCGGCGACGCGATGATCACCCTGTGTTATCACCGCCCGCTGGACGAGCATTGGCATACGGCGGCGAACAAGCTGGCGGCGGAGCTGAACGTCAGCATCATCGGCCGCTCCAAGGGCAAACGCGATGTGATCGGCCGCGATTACGTGGTCGAGAAGCTCGACGTCGGCGGTCGCACCTTCAGCTATCGCCAGCCCGAAGGCGCATTCACCCAGCCCAACGGCACCGTGAACCAGAAGATGCTCAACTGGGCGTACGAAGCCCTGGGCGATCGCAGTGATGACTTGCTGGAACTGTATTGCGGCAACGGCAACTTCACCCTGCCCCTGGCCACCCGCGTGCGCAAAGTGCTGGCCACCGAAATCAGCAAGACCTCGGTGAATGCGGCCTTGAGCAACCTCGATGAAAACGCGGTGGATAACGTCACCCTGGTGCGCTTGTCTGCCGAAGAACTGACCGAAGCCTTGAACGAAGTGCGGCCGTTCCGACGCCTGCACGGCATCGACCTCAAGAGCTACGAATTTGGCAGCGTGTTCGTCGACCCGCCACGTGCCGGGATGGACCCGGACACCTGCGAATTGACCCGGCGCTTCGAGAACATCCTCTACATTTCCTGCAACCCGGAAACCTTGGCGGCAAACATTGCGCAACTGCATGACACGCACCGGATTACCCAGTGTGCGTTGTTTGACCAGTTCCCCTGGACGCACCACATGGAATCGGGTGTTCTGCTGACCCGGCGGTAAGTCCCCAGGACATCGACAATAGCCGATGTGGGCGCTGACCCGCTCTCACATCGGCTCCTCATGTATCAGTTGCATCACCGTCTTCCAGAACCTCCTTGCGTGGCCGGCCGCCCTTCTTGCCATTGGCTCGGGCAGCCGCGGACTTGGCTGCGCTGCTCTTGCGACCGTTGCTGGAGGCTACGAGGCTTGTAGCCAGGGCCATTAACGGCTGGCTTGTGGCGATAAGGCCCGTGACGGAAACATCCAGGTCCCGGGCCTCACAGCAAAGCGCCTTTCCGCCAAAACCGACCTCCAACTGCTGGAAGTCCTGCACGCTGAACCCTTCGAATTCCGGCAACCCCGCCACAGGCAACATGACGCGACTGCCGTCGCTGAAACCAATGGAGATGCAGTCATTTTCATAACGCACGTCGCTGGCGTTGGCGTACAGACGCTTTGACCTGCGTCCTCGGTCTATTGCCTTGTCGATATCGGCCTCGGTGATCGGTACATACGGTAAAACCTTGGCCTTTACGATTTTTTTCATAAATCGATCTCCACAAAACCCGGTGCCCTGACCAGATTCAAAATTGTTTTCTGCCCCACGACATCGTGCCGGGCACGTGCAATCACATAAACACCCCGCCGGATGATCAACCCAGGCAGCACTTCACCGGCTTCCCAATCCCAGGAATGGTTTTCCAGGCAGACCGTTTGCAATTTTTCCCACCAGATCCTTCGCGCCCGCGCCAGGTAATGCGGTTGCATCAGGGTGTGGCGAATCCCTTCAAGAACCGACATCGATGGCCGCCGCCGCTCGGGGTCTACATCCCACAACGCCACATGCCCATCCAGAAAACTGAAACGAAACCGCGCATCCCATTCCTTGCCAGCCACATGCACATGAGGCGGGCAATGCTCATCCCTGAGAAACACCGCAATTACATGTCCTTTGTAAGTGCCTACCTTCATCGTAACCCATCCGTTAGGTTATTTTCCGCCAGGTAACACTTTTCCTCATGCACCTGACAACCGGCTCCGCTACCTGGAGTTACCGCCACAGGCTAGTCGCAGGGCCCAGTTCGTCGAATACCGGGTTGTAACCGCTCATGGAAAGAGTGACCACCGCCCAGCAGGCAAGCCCCCCAGTTACACGCGCTTTCAATTGGCGTTCGATAATCGCCCGCTTCCCACCCCGACGATTGACCAAATTAACCATTCAGTACATTTTATAGGCATACATAAAAACAACAGTGGAGAACCCTGTATGCCGCCCATCGTGCTGGTGCTCAACGGCCCCAATCTCAACCTGCTCGGCACCCGCGAGCCGGCCACTTATGGCCATGAAACCCTGGCCGACGTCGCCGCCCTGTGTGGCCGCAGCGCCGAACAGCTGGGACTGAAAGTCGAATTCCGCCAGACCAACCACGAAGGCGAATTGCTGGACTGGATCCACGGCGCCCGCGCCCGTTGCGCCGGCATCGTGATCAACCCGGCGGCCTGGACCCACACCTCGGTGGCGATCCGCGACGCGCTGGTGGCCAGTGAAGTGCCGGTGATCGAAGTGCATTTGTCCAACGTGCATGCCCGGGAAGCCTTCCGTCATCACTCCTTTGTGTCACCGATTGCCAAGGCGGTGCTGGCCGGTTTTGGCAGCCATGGTTATCACCTGGCCCTCGAACATTTCAGCAAGACCTTGAAGGGATGAGCCCGGTGTCCAAACGTCGAATTCTCGCCGGCCTGATAGGCGCCGGCATCCAGGCTTCCCGTACGCCGGCCTTGCACGAGCGCGAAGGCGATGCACAGGGCCTGCGTTACCTGTATCGCCTGATCGACCTCGACCAGTTGCAGACAGATACCCGCGCCCTGCCCGACCTGTTGATGGCCGCCGAGCAGATGAACTTCACCGGCCTGAACATCACCTACCCGTGCAAGCAGGCGATCCTGCCGCTGCTGGACGAACTGTCGCCCGAAGCGCGGGGCATCGGCGCGGTGAATACCGTGGTGCTTTGCGACGGTAAACGCATCGGCCACAACACCGACTGCCTGGGCTTTGCCGAAGGCTTTCGCCGGGGCTTGAGTGATGTGGCTCGCAAGTTCGTGGTGCAAATGGGCGCGGGCGGTGCCGGCGCGGCAGTGGCCCATGCGCTGCTGGGCGAAGGCGTGGAACGCTTGAGCATTTTTGACGTGGACGCCGAGCGCGCCCGCAGCCTGGCGGATAACCTCAACCAGCATTTCGGTGCCGGTCGGGCCCAGGCCGGCAATGACCTGGAAAGCGCCATGGCCGAAGCCGACGGCCTGGTGAACACCACACCGATGGGCATGGCCAAGCTGCCGGGTATGCCCGTACCGCTGGACACCTTGCGCGCCGACTTGTGGGTAGCGGAGATCGTGTACTTCCCACTGGAAACCGAACTGCTGCGCAACGCCCGCGCCTTGGGTTGCCGCACCCTGGATGGCGGCAACATGGCCGTGTTTCAGGCGGTGAAGGCGTTTGAGTTGTTCAGTGGCGAAGTGGCGGATGCAGACCGCATGCTCGCGCACTTCCAGAGCATGACCACCCCACTGTAGAAACCGGATCAAAATGTGGGAGCTGGCTTGCCTGCGATGCAAGCACCGCGGTCCTTCAGACAAACCGAGTTGATCCTATCGCGGGCAAGCCCGGCTCCCACATTTGCTCGGTGTTGAACTCAGGCCTGCAGGTAGCGCAAAACCGACTCGCAGATCATCGCCCGATGCCGCTGCTTGACCGCCTCATCCGACAACTCGATCTGAAAGATCTCGCTGAAGGTGTGGCGGTTGGACACCCGGTAAAAGCTGAACGAGTTGATCAGCAAGTGCACGTCCAGCGGCTCCAGCCCTTCGCGGAACAGCCCCATCTCCGCCCCCCGGCGCAACGTAGTGCCGAGGGCTTGGAGGATGTTGCTGTTCATCGCCTTGATCGACGTCGACTGCTTTACGTACTCGGCGTTGTGAATGTTCTCGATGCTCACGATCCGCACAAAATCCACGTTCTGATCGTGGTGATCAAAGGTGAATTCCACCAGCCGGCGAATCGCTTCCCGGGGCTCCAGGGCCGTCAGGTTCATCCGGGTCTCGGTGTTGCGAATGTCGCCGTAGAGCTTCTCCAGCACCTCGACGTAGAGCTGCTCCTTGCTGCCGAAGTAGTAATAGATCATGCGCTTGGAGGTCTGGATACGCTCCGCGATCGCGTCCACCCGGGCGCCGGACAGGCCCTGCTGAACAAATTCGACGATGGCTTCCTGGAGAATGTTCTCGCGGGTCTTTTCCGGGTTGTTCTTGCGGCTCTTGCGCGGCGCAGTGGCCGCGGCGGGAAGCTCGGAAGTCAGGGTCATGGTGCGCTCACGGCCTTAGGTGCAGGCGGTGATTATGGGCCGCGCCGCACGCTGAAGGAAGCGCCGGCACCTTACAACCTGGCCTGGCGCACCGCACCGCTGCGGGACTTGGCCATGGCCGCCAGGCGCACCGCCACGTTGGCCGCACCGTAGCCGGTGTAACCGTTCTTGCGCTGGATGATCTCGAAGAAAAACCGCCCTTCGAACGGCTCGGTGTAGACGTGAAACAGCTCACCGCCCTGGGCATCGCGGTCGTACAGCACGTTGTAGTACGCCAACTGGCTAAGGAACTCGTCGTCGAAATCAAACCGCGCCGCCAGATCGTCGTAGTAGTTCAGCGGAATATCCAGCAGCGGCACACCGGCGTCCTTGGCCCGGCTGACCTCGGCGAAAATGTCCGCGCAGTCGAAGGCAATGTGGTGCACGCCCGAGCCACGATAGCTCGACAGGGCGTGGGAAATCGCGGTGTTGCGGTTCTCGGAAATATTCAGCGGCAGGCGAATCGAGCTGCAACGGCTGCGCAGTGCCCGGCTTTTCACCAGGCCATACGGGTCCGGCAGCACCACTTCGTCGTCGGCTTCGAAATCCAGCAGGCTTTTGTAGAACAGCACCCAGCTGTCGAGGCTGTCGGCGGGCAAGGCCATGGCCATGTGATCGATGCGCAACAGGCCGCCACTGGCAGCGTGCGCCGGTTGCAGGTTGAAATCGGTGTCGTAGAGGCCACCTTCGTTCTGATCGACAAGGTAGATCAGGCTGCCATCCGGTGCACGAACGGCCGCCAGCTCCAGCTCGTTGGGGCCGACCAGCCCGCGATACGGCTGGCCCTTGTAGGCCACTGCACGCTCCAGGGCTTTGGCGCTGTCCTTCACGCGGATCGCCGTGGCGCACAACGACGGGCCGTGGGCCTCGAAGAAGTTGTGGGCGAAGGAATAGGGTTCGCAGTTGAGGATCAGGTTGATATCGCCCTGGCGCAGCAGGCTGACACTCTTGGAGCGATGCTGCCCGGCCTTGACGAACCCCAGGCGCTCCAGCCATGAAGTGAGCTTGGCACCGAGGTTTTCATCCACGGCGAATTCCAGGAACTCAATGCCGTCGTATTCGCTGGCGGGCGGGGTTTCAAACAGAATCTCGGGGACAGGTTTGGCTTCCTCCGCCAACCGCTGGCGGGTCTTCTCTTCGAGGTACAGCAGCGAGCGCAGGCCGTCGGCGGCGTTGGCCCGGGTCGGCGCGGCGCGGAAGCCGTCGTTGAAGATTTCCAACGACAACGGCCCGGTGTAGCCGCTCTTGATGATGGGGGCGAGAAAGCCCGCCAGGTCGAACTCGCCCTGGCCCGGGAAGCAGCGGAAATGCCGGCTCCATTCCAGTACATCCATGGCCAGGATCGGCGCGTCAGCCATCTGCACAAAGAAAATCTTGTCGCCGGGAATCTCGGCAATGGCGCTCGGGTCGCCCTTGAGGGACAGGGTGTGGAAGCTGTCGAGCAACACGCCCAGGCTCGGGTGATCGATCTTGCGCACCAGGTTCCACACCTGTTGCCAGGTGTTGACGTGCCGGCCCCAGGCCAACGCTTCATAGCCAATGCGCAGGCCACGGCGGCCAGCGTGTTCGGCCAGCAGGCTCAGGTCATCCAGTAGAATGCTTTCATCGCCAACGGAATCGGCTGACGCGTTACTGCACACCAGCACCAGGTCGGTGCCCAACTCCTGCATCAAGTCGAACTTGCGCTCGGCTCGTTCGAGGTTGCGAGCCAGGCGATCGCGGCGGCAGCCTTCAAAATCCCGGAACGGCTGGAACAAGGTGATGGCAATGCCGAGGTCGGCGCACATTTGCCTGACTTCACGCGGGCTGCCGTCGTAATACAGCAGATCGTTTTCGAAGATTTCCACGCCATCAAACCCGGCAGCCGCGATGGCTTCGAGTTTTTCCGGCAAGGTTCCGCTCAAGGAAACGGTGGCGATGGAGCGTTGCATGGGGCGACTCCCGGCAGATGAAGCAGGTCTTATTTACGGCAAATTATTGGCCGCCAGGTTCATCACAGCAATTGAAATGTACGAACCAGTTAGTTTTATGGGCGATTATCGAACAGAATGGCAATCAGCGAATTGACGATTTTTTAGCCTCTGCGCACCATCGACAGCACATTGAGTCCCGCTCGGGTTGAGTGGCCTCGGTTAACCAAGACCCTGAACACACCATAAAAATTTCAAAAAAACGGGTACTTCCTCATGCCTTCGCAAAATCCCGCCGTGGCCGTGCGCCACAGCAATCCCCATAGCGGCATCGGCGACAAAATCCGTGGCGCCATGGCTGTCGGTAAAACCCGCTGGGGCATGCTGGCCCTGGTGTTTTTCGCCACCACCCTGAACTACATCGACCGCGCCGCCCTCGGCGTGATGCAACCGATCCTGGCCAAGGAAATGAGCTGGACGGCGATGGACTACGCCAACATCAACTTCTGGTTCCAGGTGGGTTACGCCATCGGCTTTGTGCTGCAAGGCCGGCTGATCGACCGGGTCGGCGTCAAGCGCGTGTTCTTCTGCGCGGTGCTGCTGTGGAGCCTGGCCACCGGCGCCCACGGCCTGGCCACCTCGGCGGTGGGCTTTATGGTCTGCCGGTTCATTCTCGGGCTGACCGAAGCTGCCAACTACCCGGCCTGCGTCAAGACCACCCGCCTGTGGTTCCCCGCTGGCGAGCGGGCAGTGGCCACCGGGATCTTCAATGCCGGCACCAACGTCGGCGCGATGATGACGCCGATGCTGCTGCCGCTGATCCTCCACGTATGGGGCTGGCAGGCCGCGTTCCTGTGCATGTCGGCACTGGGCGCGATCTGGCTGCTGTTCTGGGGCCTGAAGTACTACAACCCGGAAGACCATCCGAGCGTGAAGCAATCGGAACTGGACTACGTGCAGCAGGAAGTCGAGCCGGAACAACCCCGCGTGCCGTTCAGCCGAATCCTGCGGATGCGCGGCACCTGGGCCTTCGCCCTCGCCTACTCGATGACCGCACCGGTGTTCTGGTTCTACCTCTACTGGCTGCCGCCGTTCCTGAATCAGCAATACAACCTGGGCATCAACGTGACCCAGATGGGCATCCCGCTGATCATCATTTACCTGACGGCGGACTTCGGCAGCATTGGCGGCGGGATTCTATCTTCGTTCCTGATCGGCCGTGGGATGAATCCGATCAAGGCGCGGCTGTTGTCGATGCTGCTGTTCGCCTGCTGCATCGTCGGGGTGATCATGGCCGCCGGCTCCAGCCAATTGTGGGTCGCGGTGTTTGCCATCTCCCTGGCCATCGGCGCGCACCAGGCCTGGACGGCCAACATCTGGAGCCTGGTGATGGACTACACGCCCAAGCACATGATGAGTACGGTGTTTGGTTTTGGCGGCATGTGCGCGGCCATCGGCGGGATGTTCATGACCCAGATCGTCGGCCATATCCTGACCGTGACCAACAACAACTACACCGTGCTGTTCACCCTGATTCCGGCGGTGTACTTCATCGCGCTGATCTGGATGTACTTCATGGCGCCGCGCAAGATTCCGACCGTCGAGGTCTGAATTTCCTACCTGCGCCGCTGCTGCCAGGCAGCGGCCAACCCGCTCAGGCAAATCACCCCGATCCCGACCACGGTGGTCAGGTCCGGGGTGTGATTGAACACCAGCCAGCCCAACAACCCCGCAAACACGATCTGGCAATAGCCGAACGGCGCCAGCAAGGCCGGCGCCGCGAAGCGGAAGGCCTGGGTCAGCATCAAGTGTGCGGTCATCCCGCAACTGCCCAGCGCCAGCATCAACACCCCGTGCCACAGGCTCGGCACCTGCCAGAAGAACGGCACCAGCGCACTCATCACCAAGGTGTTGCACAGCCCGGCGAAGAAGTTGCTGGTGGTGGGCGTGTCGTACTTGCTGAGGATGCGGGTGAGCAGTTGGTAGAAACAGAAGAACAGCGCGGACGTCAGCGGCAACAACACCGCCGGGGTGAACAGCTCACCGCCGGGGTGCACAATGATCAACACCCCGATGAACCCGCAAATCACCGCCAGCCATTGGCCACGGGTCACGTGCTCACCCAGCAGCGGCACCGACAAGGCGGTGACCAGGATCGGCGCAAGAAAGTTGACCGCCGTGGCCTCGGCCAACGGGATAAAGTGCAGCGCCGCGGTGAAAAACAGGCTGGTGCCCAGCAGGCACAAGGCCCGTGCCACCTGCAGCAACGGTCGTTTACTGCGCAGCACCCGCAGCCCTGATTGCGGCAGGAAAATCCCGGCCATCAACAGCGTATGCACCAGGTAACGGGCCCACACCACCATCACGATCGGGTAGAACCCGGCCAGGTATTTGGACAGCGCGTCGTGGCTGGAAAACAGAAAAGTGGCCACCACAATCAGCAAAATGCCTTTGAGCGGGTGGTTGACGCCGGAAAGTGGGGTGCTGAGGGTCATTGCATTCTCTTGAGTGGCAGGCTGAAATGACCGCCGCATACCGCGGCATAATCTAGAACGGGTAAAGCGCCGCGCTCAAGAGCATAACCAAACACTGTTCGAACAGCGCACTAAATTGCGGTTTTCCAGTCCAACGCTTCACGCCGCCCCGCCCACTGCGCGTTTTTTAACCAAGGCCTTCGTACCATGAAAAAAACCCTGTTGATTCTTTCGACCCTGGCGCTGCTCAGCGCCTGCGACAAGCAAGCCGAGACCGCCAAGGCGCCGGCTCCGCCCTCCGTCCAAGCGACGCTGGTACCGGAAGTGCTGCCCACCGACAAATGGGTCGGCAAGTGGATTGGCGTCGAAGGCCTGAACCTGACCATCGCCAAGGATGACAGCATTGGTCGTGGCCACTATGTACTGACCATGAAATACGGCCTGGATGACGATGATTCCGGCACTTTCAAGGGCCAGGCATCCGAAGACGGCATCACCTTTGAACGCCCGGACGGCCCGCAGATCCTGAGCGCAGGCGACGGCGAAGCCACCGGCCTGAAATGGCTGGCCGACAAGAAGGACTGCCTGATCGTCGACACCGGCGAAGGGTATTGCCGCGACTGACACAAGCTTCATACAGGCCGGCCGACACAGCGTTTAGCATCGTCAGACAGCCGGACTGGCGCCAACCCTACACACCAACAACACTGAGCTGCAGAACCATCAAGAGGATTGCCACATGCTATGGAAAAAAGGCCGACGCAGCGACAACGTAGTGGACGCCCGCGATGACAGTGGCGGTGGTGGTGGCGGTGGCATGCGTTTTGGCGGCGGCAAGGGCCTGAGCCTGACGGCCATCGTGCTGATCGTCGGCATCGGCTGGCTGACCGGCCAGGACCCGATGCAGATCCTCGGGCAACTCAGCGGCCAGCTCACCGAGCAAGCGCCCTCCGTCAGCCCGCAAACCCGCCAGGCGCCACCGGCCAATGATGAACAGGCCGACTTCGTACGTGCCATCCTCGGCGACACCGAAGACACCTGGGCCCAGGTGTTCCAGGAAAACGGCCTGAGCTACAAGAACCCCAAATTGATCCTGTTCCGCGGTCGGGTGAACTCCGCCTGCGGTGGCGCCACGTCCGCCAGCGGGCCGTTCTATTGCCCGGCAGACCAACAGGTATACCTGGACCTGGATTTCTTCCGGGAAATGTCCCAACGCTTCAAGGCCGCCGGGGATTTCGCCCAGGCCTACGTGATCGCCCATGAAGTCGGACACCACGTTCAGACGCTGCTGGGCATCTCGGCGAAGATTCAGGCAGCCCGCCAGCAAGGCCGGCAGATGCAAGGCGACGGCGGCCTGTTGGTGCGCCAGGAACTGCAAGCCGACTGCTTCGCCGGGGTGTGGGCCAACCGCGCGCAAAAGCGCCTGAACTGGCTGGAGCCCGGCGACATTGAAGAAGCATTGAATGCGGCCAACGCCATCGGCGATGACCGCTTGCAGCAACAGGGCCAGGGCCGCGTAGTCCCTGACTCGTTTACCCACGGCACCTCGGCACAGCGGGTTCGCTGGTTCAAGACCGGCTTCGCCCAGGGCCAGATCACTCAATGCGACACCTTTACCGCCAAGAGCCTTTAAATGAATAAACGACTGGGTCTGCTGTTAGGTTTGTTGATCACCTGTTCCTCCCCCACCTGGGCCGCCGAGCATGGCGTCAAGGTGGTCAGCCCCGATCGTTTTCACCTGGATGCCGGCGACCTGAGCGTCGGCTTGAGCCAGGACTGGCGCCAGCCGCTGCCTCAAGTCAACCGCGCGCTGATCATCGTGCATGGCCGCCTGCGCAACGCCATGACCTACCTGGACAGCGGCGAAAAGGCCGCCAAAGACGCAGGACAAAACGCCAACACCCTGGTGATTGCGCCGCAGTTTCTCAACCAGACCGACATCAAGCGCAACCAGGTCGACAACCAGACCCTACGCTGGAACAGCAACGACTGGATGGCCGGCGAGCCGTCCACCGGCCCGGGCCAGATCAGCTCCTACGGCGCGCTGGACCAGATCATCAAGCACCTGGGCAACCGCAAGTTGTTTCCGAACCTGAAGGAAATCGTGGTGGCCGGCCATTCCGGCGGCGGTCAGGTGGTGCAGCGTTTTGCCCTGACCGGGCATGATCACCCGCTGCTGCAAACCGAAGGCATCAGCTTGCGCTACGTGGTGGCGAACCCGTCGTCCTACGCCTACTTCAGCCCGCAGCGTCCGGTGAAGTTCGATGTTTCCAGTTGCCCTGATTTCAATGACTGGAAATACGGCATGCAAAACCTGCCGGCCTACGCCAAGGGGCAAAGTGCCGAGCAGCTTGAGCAGGCGTATGTGTCGCGTAATGTCACTTACCTGCTGGGCCAGCAAGACACCGACCCGAATCACCCGGCCCTGGACAAGAGCTGCGGGGCTGAAACCCAGGGCGCGTATCGCTTGATTCGCGGGCACAACTACTTTGACTACCTCAAGCAGCGGCACCCGCAGTTGGGCCACAAGCTGGTGGAAGTGCCGGGGGTTGGGCATGACGGGGACAAGATGTTTACGTCGCCTGAAGGGCAGAAAGTACTGTTCCAATAACCACTGAAGAAACCGGATCAACAATGTGGGAGCTGGCTTGCCTGCGATGGCATCACCTGGGTGTTACTGATACACCGCGGTGTCTGCATCGCAGGCAAGCCAGCTCCCACATTTGATCTTCATTGCCTGGAGTCAGATCATCCGGCGCAATACCGCGCAATCTGCTGCATGCCAATCGGCCAGTTCCGGCCACGGGTTATCCGGCAAGTTAACCAACACCGTCCTGGTCCCCGCCGCCCGCCCACAATCCAGATCAAAGCGGTAATCACCGACCATCACCATCTCTTGCGGCGCCACTTCCCACGCTCGCGCCAGCTTCAGCAAACCACCCGGGTCAGGCTTGGGCGGCGCATCATCACGCCCCAACACGTCCTCGACCGCAAAGCAGTCCGACAGGCCGATCGCCTGCAACGTCACATGGGCCAGCTCCCGCGCATTGCGCGTCAGGATGCCCAGCCGATAACCGCGCCCGGCCAATTCCCGCACCAACTCCACCGCGCCCTTGGCCGCCACCGAACCCAGCGCCAACTCACGCTCATGCTCCAGCAACCATGCATGTTTGGCCGCGGCCTCATCGGCGGGCAATGCCGCCAGGTGCGTAAGAATGTCGTCAGTCGGCGGAATATCCAACGCCACCCGGATCGCCGCAAAGTCATGCACGGCCACCGTCAGGGTGCCATCCATGTCGAACACCCAATGCTTCACATCACTCAGGCTCATGCCCAATCCTTGCGATGACGAATCAAGCCTTCCTGGGTGACCGACGCCACCAACTGCCCCGCGCGGTTGTACACGCTGCCCCGGGAGAACCCACGGGAATTGCCGGCCCACGGGCTGTCCATGGCGTAGAGCAACCAGTCATCGGCACGCAGGTCGGCGTGGAACCACAGCGCGTGGTCGAGGCTGGCGACTTGCATGTCTTTCTGCCACACGGTCTTGCCATGGGGCAGCAGCGATGTGGTCAACAGGCCGAAATCCGAGGCGTACGCCAGCAGGTATTTGTGCAGCGCCGGCGAGTCGGCCAAGGCGCCATCCGCACGAAACCACACGTACTTGACCGGGTCGGACGGCTGCGGGTTATACGGATCTTTCTCGGTCACCGGCCGCACTTCGATCGGCTTGGGGCACAGCAGCTTTTCGCGCATGTGCTCAGGAATCAGGTGCGCGCGCTGTTGGGTCAGTTCCAGCTCCGAGGGCAGGTTTTCCGGGCCGACCACCACGGGCATGGTGGTCTGGTGCTCGAAGCCTGCTTCGTCGTACTGGAACGAAGCGCTGCAGGTGAAGATCGGGTTGCCCTTCTGGATCGCCGTCACCCGGCGCGTGCTGAAACTGCCGCCATCGCGTACCCGGTCGACCGAATACACCACCGGCAACGCCGCATCGCCCGGGCGCAGGAAGTAACCGTGCAACGAATGCACATGCCGCGCCTCTTCAACGGTCTGGCTGGCCGCCGACAGTGACTGGCCGAGCACTTGGCCGCCGAACAGCTGGCGAAAGCCCAGGTCCTGGCTGCGGCCGCGAAAGAGGTTTTCCTCGATCGGTTCCAGGGTCAGCAGGTCCACCAGATCTTCCAACACTTGGCTCATAGAGCATCTCCTACAACAATCTATTGGGCATTCCGGGCTGCTTATCCGTGCAGCGTGTCCAACCATTGGGCGCGGGTGATGCGATACAACACATGATGCCGCACCGGGTCATCCGCTGCGACCTTGGGGTGTTCAAAATCTGCCAGGGGATCGTAATGCATACCGATGGCCTGCATGACTTTTTGTGATGGCAGATTGGCTTCAGTGGTAAACGAAACGATCTCGTCCAGCTTCAGCCGGTCGAAACCACAGCGCAGGGCGGTCCAGGCGGCTTCGCTGGCGTAGCCCAGGCCCCAGTGTTCCTTGGCCAGGCGCCAGCCGATTTCCACCGCCGGGGTGAACGGCGCCTCGAAGCTGACATTCAACAGCCCGGTGAGGCCGATGAACTCGCCGCTGTCCTTGCGCTGCAATGCCCACAGGCCAAAACCGTACTCGGCGAAATGGCCGCGAATGCGCCCGATCAACGCGGCGCTTTCCAGACGGCTCAAGGTGGCCGGGAAATAGCGCATCACCTGCGGGTCGGCGCACATACGCGCAAACTCCGGCAAGTCGGCATCGCTCCATTGGCGCAGTACCAGACGTGCGCTTTCCAATTGCAGTATTGGCTCCATTGATCCCCCTCCCTTGCCATGTGCGTGAGTGTAACGCGCTGTTAAGATCCGTCGCTGGTTCCCGTCAGAAATCGCCATGCCTTTGCCACTGATCTACCACGACGACTACAGCCCCGAGTTCCCCGCGGACCACCGCTTCCCCATGGATAAATTCCGCCTGTTGCGTGACCATCTGGTGGAGAGCGGCCTGACCCGGGACAGCCAATTGCTGCGCCCGGAACTCTGCCCAGCCGAGATTCTGGCCCTGGCCCATGAACCTGGGTATATCGAACGCTACATGAGCGGCGAGTTGTCCCGCGAAGACCAGCGGCGCCTCGGCCTGCCCTGGAGCGAAGCCCTGGCCCGGCGCACCGTGCGCGCGGTGGGCGGCTCGTTGCTGGCGGCCGAGCAGGCCCTGGAGCACGGCCTGGCCTGCCACCTGGCCGGTGGCACTCACCACGCCCACTACGATTACCCGGCAGGGTTCTGCATCTTCAATGACCTGGCGGTTATCAGCCATTACCTGCTGGCCAGCGGCCGGGTCAACCGGGTGCTGATCTTCGACTGCGACGTGCACCAGGGCGACGGCACCGCGCGCATCCTCCACGACACCCCGGACGCGATCACCGTGTCCCTGCACTGCGAAAAGAACTTCCCCGCCCGCAAGGCTGAAAGCGACTGGGACATCCCGCTGCCGATGGGCATGGGCGACGCGGACTACCTTAAGGTGGTCGACGATGCCCTCAACTACCTGCTACCGCTGTATCAGCCCGACCTGGTGCTGTATGACGCCGGCGTAGATGTGCACAAGGACGACGCCCTCGGCTACCTCAAGCTGACAGACCAAGGCGTCGCCGCCCGCGATGAAAGCGTGATGCGCCACTGCCTGGGCCGCGATATCCCGGTGGTCGGCGTGATCGGCGGCGGCTACAGCAAAGACCGCCCTGCCCTGGCCCGTCGTCACGGGATCCTGCACCACAGTGCGCAGCGGGTCTGGACGTCATCAGGTTGTCATTGAGTTATGCGCGTTACCCACAATCGCTGTGGAACTGCCTGTGGATAACCTGAGTGAAAGCCTCTGTAGGCCATAAGTCGCCTGGCCTGCAGGACGCTGTACGTTTTTTGATCAGGCAGCACGGGCATCCTCGGGTAGAATGCTCGGCCTACTTTGCCGAACCGCAGTTATCCCCATGCCCCAGACTCAAACCCCACCTCAACACGTCATCATCATCGGCGGTGGCCCTGCCGGGCTGATGGCTGCCGAAGTGTTGAGCCAGGCCGGGGTCAGGGTCGACGTGTACGACGGTATGCCGTCGGTTGGCCGCAAGTTCCTGCTGGCGGGCGTGGGCGGCATGAACATCACCCATTCCGAAGCTTACCCGGCGTTTCTGTCGCGCTACGCCGAGCGGGCGCCGTTCATGGCGCCGTTGCTGCGTCAGTTCGGTGCCGAGGCGTTGTGCGAATGGATACATGGGCTGGGGATTGAAACCTTTGTCGGCAGTTCGGGCCGGGTGTTCCCTACCGACATGAAAGCCGCCCCGCTGCTGCGCGCCTGGCTCAAGCGCCTGCGGGACCAGGGCGTCGTTATCCACACCCGTCATCGCTGGCTGGGCTGGAATGCCGACGGCAGCCTGCTTATCCACAGCCCCGAGGGCGACAAACATGTGCGCGGTGATGCGGTGCTGCTGGCGTTGGGCGGCGGCAGCTGGTCGCGGCTGGGCTCGGATGGGGCATGGTTGAAACTGCTGGAAGACAAAGGCGTGCCTTACGCGGCGTTGCAACCGAGTAACTGTGGCTTCGAGGTGTCGGCCTGGAGCGAATTGATGGTCAGCAAATTCGCCGGGGCACCGTTGAAAAACGTCGCCATCGGGTTAGCGGACGATAAACCTCGGCTGGGTGAAGGTGTGGTCACCGCCACGGGCATCGAAGGCAGCCTGATCTATGCGTTGTCGGCGCCGATTCGTGAGGCGATCAACCGGGATGGATCGGCCACCGTGCATATCGACCTGTTGCCGGGCAAGCCACTGGACAAGGTGATTGCGGCGTTGAGCAAGCCACGTGGCTCACGCTCGATGAGCAAGCATTTGCACAGTCAGTTGGGATTGGATGGAGTGAAAGCGGCGCTGTTGCGCGAACTGTCACCGGCCGAGCACTTCAATGATCCGGCGCAGTTGGCAGCGGATATCAAGGCGCTGCCGCTGACGCTGGTGAAAACCCGGCCGATGGACGAAGCCATCAGTACCGCGGGCGGTGTGCCGTTTGAGGCGCTGGATGAACACTTGATGATCAAGCAATTGCCGGGTGTGTTTTGCGCAGGCGAGATGCTGGACTGGGAGGCGCCTACCGGCGGGTATTTGCTGACAGGCTGTTTCGCCAGCGGGCGAGTGGCGGGGCAAGGCATCTTGGCGACGCTGAAGGTTGCAGAGGGGCAGCCCCTTCACCAAGGGATGCACCCTCTCTGAGAGTTACAGCAGTTGTTTTCTCAGGCCACCGTGAACATACCGCTGATTGGCCTTCGGGCGCCCTTGCAGGTCAATCACCATCGTTCGCACACATTGCTGAAACGCCTGCAAAGCGTCGAGCACCTGGTCATCCACCGGAAGCCGCTGTACGCCACCCGGTGCGCAATGCTCGCCGGATGAATGACTGGTCTCCAGGGTCTCCAGCGCGAACTCATCAAACTCGTCACTTCCCGTCAAAGCACGTCCCTCCGGTTCTTCTGAAGTCTCCACACCCAACCCGTCAATTTTTCTTTAGACCCCACTTATGAACCCGGTAATTAACACCAAAAGAATCCTCCACCTCCTTGAGGCGTGGAGCCCCGGCCCCCAGTAACTTTTCCAAATCAACCAGGTATTTCTCCTGGGCGTTAAACAGTGCAAGACCACCGTCGTCATACCCGGCCTCGTCGGCATTTTTTTGGTACTCTTCTTTCAAGTTACGGTATTGCCGCTGAGCCGTCTCCAAGAGTTTATTAAGCGACTCGTCCAGGCCCTGTCTGGTTTCCGGAGACAAGTCGAAGTTGTTCTTCATATGCTCCACATACTCCTTGCCAGCCCGATAGGCCGGAAAAAGAGCACCCTCATTTACCAGCTCGCGCGCCTTGGCCAGCAAGTTGTTCGCGGTTTCTTTTATTTTGGCGTCGGCCTCCGCCTTGCTCTTCCTGGATTCGTTGACGCCAATGCCGGCCCCCGTAACGGCCAACCCACCTATTATCGCCACCGCGAACGGCACCAAAAAAGCAGCCATATGCACTCTCCACTTAAAGTCACTATTCATAAGTCAGTACGCTGACTTATGAATAGTGGCCCGTGGCGGCCTTCAGTTCCGGGCGCACACAACTTTCAGCCAGACAAAGTATGTCCGGGGGAGAACAAGGTATAACTCAGGAAGATACTCTACTATTAACCGCACACTATTCGATACATTCAAAATGAGCGGGAATGTCTCGCCCATCTTATTCGCCGGCCGTCTATTTTATAGACCCGAACACCTATTTTTTCTTGCGCGGCCCGGTGTTAAACGCAGGCACCTTGCGCACCGGTTTGATCGAAGGCTCCGCCACCGACACCTCACCACTTTCCACCCACTTGCCCAGGTTGCGCTTGCCGCCACCGGATGCCTTGGGTTTCTTCGGTTTTTTCGGCTTCTTCACCACCTGACCAGTGGCATCGGTATCCGGCACGCGATGTTCCGGTTCGAAGTCCTGCTCCATCTTGCGGGTCAATGTCTGACGGGTCAGCATCTCGATGGCCGACAGCATGTTCACTTCATCGGCACACACCAGGGAAATAGCCTCCCCGGTGTTGCCCGCACGGCCGGTACGGCCGATGCGGTGGATGTAATCCTCGGCCACGATCGGCAGGTCAAAGTTGACCACCAGCGGCAAGTCTTCGATGTCCAGGCCACGGGCCGCCACGTCGGTGGCCACCAGGATCTGCACGTCACTGCTTTTGAAGCGATCCAGCGCGCGCTGGCGAGTCGCTTGTGGCTTGTCGCCGTGAATCCCGTCGGCATTGATACCCAGGCCCTGGAGTTTTTCCACCAACGCATCCACGCCGTTGCGGGTCTTGGCGAACACCAGCACTTGCTTCCAGCGGCCCTTGCGCATCAAGTGCACAAACAGCTCCGCCTTGCGCTTCTTGTCCACTGGCACCACCCATTGCTTGACGGTGTTGGCAGCAACGTTGCGCGGGCTGACTTCGACGGTCAGCGGATCAATCAGCATCTGCCCGGCCAACTGGCGGATCTCGTCGGAGAAGGTCGCGGAGAACAGCAAGGTCTGGCGCTTTTTCGGCAGCATGCGGTAGATGTTCGCCAGTTCTTCAGAGAAGCCCAGGTCGAGCATGCGGTCGGCTTCATCCAGCACCAGGGTTTGCAACTGGTTGAGTTTCAGCGCGTTCTGGCGGAACAGGTCGATCAGGCGGCCAGGGGTGGCGACCAGCACATCCACGCCTTTGCGCAGCTTCATCATCTGCGGGTTGATGCTCACGCCGCCGTATACGGCGTACGTGGTCAGCGGCAGGTGTTGAGCGTACTCGGCGACGCTGGCGTGAACCTGTTCGGCCAATTCACGGGTCGGGCACAGGATCAGCGCGCGCACCGAGTTGGCGCTGACTTTCGGCCCTTCCATGGTCAGCAGTTGCAGCAGCGGCACGGCGAAACCGGCGGTCTTGCCGGTGCCGGTCTGGGCCGCAGCCATCAGGTCACGGCCGGCCAGCACCGCCGGAATGGCTTGCGCCTGCACCGGCGTCGGGGTCTGGTAGCCAAGCGTCTCAAGGGCGCGCAGCAAGGGTTCGATCAGGCCAAGTGTGGCGAAAGTCATGGAAATACCGTAGGAAAAAGTCAGCGCAAGGTCGCAATGCGCGGCAGTTTACCTTATTTCCGGTTTCGGCTTTCGCCACTGTGGCAGGCTGATCAGCAACACCGCGCTGATGATCACCAACATCGCCAGGGCTTCTTCCATGCCGATGGTCTCGCCGACAAACACTATCCCGAGCAACACCGCCACCGCCGGGTTGACGTAGGCATAGCTGGTGGCCGCCGCCGGGCGCACGTGCTTGAGCAGGTACATATAGGCATTGAAGGCGATGATCGAACCGAACACGGTCAAGTACGCCAGGGCCAGCCAGCCTTCCAGCGGCGGCATGGCTTGCAGGTGCTCACCGCTGACGGCACTCAGCACCAGCAGCACTACACCGGCAATCAGCATCTCCGCCGCACTGGCCATCGCGCCTTGCGGCAGCGGCAAATGCTTGCTCCACACCGACCCAAAGGCCCAGGCCGCCGCGGCAAAAATCAGCAAGGCCGCACCGGTGGGGCTCGATTGCAGGTTGGAGCCCATATTCAGCATGGCGATGCCGATAATCCCCAGCACCACCCCGGCCCATTCCAGACGGGTATTACGCGCGCCCCAGAAATAACCACAGAGCAAGGTAAACAACGGCACCGTCGCCACCGCCAACGCGGCAACCCCGGACGCCACGCCCGTATGCTCGGCCACACTGACCGCGCCGTTGCCGAAGGTCAGCAGCAAAATGCCGATCTTCGCGGCGGCCTTCCACTGCATCCAGGTCGGCGCCGGTGCCCCGCGCCAGCGCAGGAAGGCATACATCAGCGCACCCGCTGTCATAAAGCGAATCCCCGCCAGCAACAACGGCGGCCAGTACTCCACACCAATACGAATCACCAGGTAGGTAGACCCCCAGATCACATACAGCGCAAAAAAGGCGGCGATCAACGGTAAGGGAAAGCGACGTGGGCCAGGCATTGGGCAGCTCTGCGGCAGGACAAGGGAGCGTTATTTTAGAAATCCCCGGCCGTAAACATAAGTTACAAAACCTGTTTAAAGCGCCAGTACACTTTTCAAAACATGGTTATCAAGGCTATAAACCATGCTTTCGAAAGCCACCAGTTCCCGGAGCCTTATCATGGACAAATACGACCGCATGCTTCTCAGCGCCCTGCTGGAAGACGGCCGCGCGTCCTACGCGCAATTGGCGCGCACCGTAAACCTGTCAGCGCCCGCCGTGGCCGAGCGGGTGGCGAAACTGGAAGCCAGTGGTGTGATTACCGGGTATCAGGCCAAGGTCGACCTGTCGAAGGTAGGGTTACCGATCCAGTGTGTGATTGAGTTGCGGTTGACCAATCATGGGAGTCAGAAGGTGTACGACGCGCTGTCGGAAATTCCCGAGTTGACTGAGTGCCATCGGGTGACCGGGGATCCGTGCGTGATCATGCAGGCGGCGGTGGGCTCAATGCCGGAGCTGGAGAGCTTGATCAATCGGGTGGCGAAGTTTGGGTTCAGCAAGACCTCGATCATCTTGTCGAGCGCGATAGAGCGGCGGGTGCCGTTGGGGCAGTTGGAGGGGAATGGGAAGAGTGGCAACTGAACACGCCGCTCGACAGCTCGTTCCCATGCTCTGCGTGGGAACGCATCCGGTGACGCTCTGCGTCACGACTTGAAGAGCGGACGCAGAGCGTCCAGGGCGGCATTCCCACGCGGAGCGTGGGAACGATCGCCACGGGCACACTTTTTAGGGCCAGCAAGACGGATCCCTTTCATTTGCAGGACCTTTCCTAGAAAATCCAACCGCCTTGTTTCGGCCGGATCAGATAGCTAGTCTCGCTCGGTCATCGAACAATCGACGACCGGACGTGCAAGTCCGACTGGCAAGGATATACAGACGCCCTACTCCTCAACGTCCGACGTTATCTGTTATGGCGGCTGTGCGCGGGAGGTCCTCGGATCTGCCGGGTTTTCCTTTGCCCCGGTCTTGCACACCTGCGTACAGCTGCCACCTTCATTCGCGTGCAAGCGAACGGTGATAGCTTCTTACCTCAAAGGAGTTCCACCATGGTCAAAGTCACCCCCGATCCACCAGAGTTTTGCAGCGACAGCCCACTCACCCGCCGCGCCATCGATTACTACCTCAAAGCCTCCGCACCGGACGGCGCACCTTTCGTGCTCAACGACAACATGAGTTTCGAAGACGCCCTGGCACGGGCGGCCGATTTGCTGCATTGCGCCGTGGCAACCGCACAGATACCCGGCGAGCCCATGAACGGGCAGCAGCGGGCGGTGATGCATTTGGTGGAGATGGCGAAGGTGGTGGTGGATCGGTCGCTGGACTGCTTACAGCCTCGATAAATTGCGACTTCAGTGGCGAGGGAGCTTGCTCCCGCTGGAGTGCGAAGCGCTCCCAAAGCATGCGCAGCGTTGTATCTGATGTAACGCCGATGCAGGTTTTGGGGCTGCTGCGCAGCCCAACGGGAGCAAGCTCCCTCGCCACAGAAGCGCGTCATCAATTAGGAGCAGTGCCGGAATCAGAACCCGCGATGTTTCTTCAGGTGATCATTGATCTTCGCCGCCGGAACCTTCTGCAAGCTGCACAGCAATTCGTGGGACAGCTCCCGCAACCCGTGGGTGCGGCGCAGTTCCTGGGCCAGATGCGCGGTAAGGTTCGCCGCCATCTCCGCATCCGCCATCGCCCGGTGAGCCTTGCCGGTGTGGGGCAGTTGGGCAAATGAGGTCAGGGTGCCCAGCTTGTGGTTCGGTGCCGCCGGCATCAAGCGCCGCGCCAGCAACAATGAACAGGCAAACTTCTGCAAACGCGTACGCCGGATCAACCCCAGCTCGAAATCCCAGAACTTCTGGTCAAACGCGGCGTTGTGGGCCAGCAGCGGCGTGGTGCCGACAAACTCGTTCACCTCGTTCATCACCCGCTCCGCCGACGGCGCGGTGCGCAGCATGGCGTTGCTGATGCCGGTCAGTTGCTCGATAAACCCCGGCACGCGTACGCCGGCGTTCATCAGGCTCTGGTAGCGGTCCACGATCTGGCCCTGCTCCAGGATGACCACGGCGATTTCCGTGGCCCGGCAGCTGCTGCTCGGCTGGATGCCGGTGGTTTCAAAGTCGATGACCGCTATACGTTCCAAACCTGTTCCAACTCCGTCGAAAATCTATTTAAGCAGCAACGCGCCTTCGATCGGCACGTAGCGGCTGGCGGCGCGTATCAGTGAGTTGGCCGTCAGCCCCGGCACGCCGTAGGCCACAGCCTCGACGCCGTGCTTGTTGATGATGCGGTCCAGCAGCATGTCGAAATCACCGTCGCCGGAGGCCAGCACCACTTCGTCGACATGGGCGGCGGCGTCCATGATGTCGATGGTGATGCCCACGTCCCAGTCGCCCTTGGCCGAGCCGTCGCTGCGCTGGATATAAGGCTTGAGCTTCACGGTAAAACCGAGGTTGCGCAGGATTTGCTGGAACTGCTGCTGCTTGCTGTCGCCACGGTCGATGGCGTAGGCGTACGCCTCGACAATCTGCCCGCGCTGGCTGATGTCAGCCCACAGGGCGGCGTAGTTGAAGTGACAGCCGTACGCTTGGCGCACGGTGTAGTAGAGGTTTTGTACATCGGCGAACACGGCTATCTTTTTCACCGCAAATCCTCATGACACGCGCATGGACCTCGGACTCAAAGGCCCGGAAAGGTTGCCAGTATGCCAGCCACAAGGCAGTTTCCGAGAAAAATCAGCCCGGGGCGACGAAGCGCCCCGGTTGAGTGTGGGTCAAACGAAGGAATCGTCGTCGCCAAAGGAGGAGGAGTCGTCGGAATAGTCGTTGTCGGCAAAGCTGTCGGAGGCGTTATCACTGCCCCAGCTGTCGTTGCCGGCAAATTTCTGGTCGTCGTTGCCCCAGTTGCCGTTGTCGCTGGCCGGCGCCGGCTCTTCGCGGATGATTTCTTCCACCACTTGCGGCTGCTGCGAGTTGTGGTTGAACAGGCTGCTGATGCCTTCGGCCAGCATCACACCACCGGCCACGCCGGCTGCGGTTTTCAGTGCGCCGCCGAGGAAACCGCTGCCGATTGGCGCTGCGGGTGCCTGTTGTGGCTGCTGGTAATTCTGCTGTGGGGCGCCGTAGCTCTGCTGTGGCGCGGGTTGGCCACCAAACGACGGACGCGCCGGTTCACGCCAGCCACCCCCGGAAGATGCAGGCGCACTCTGGGCAGGCTGTGGGTCGCGGGAGCCACCACCAAAGATGCTCGACAGGAAACCGCCACTGCTCGGTGCAGGCTGCGCCGCCTGGGACCTGGCCTGTTGCAGTTCGTCCTGCAATTGCTGGATTTGTTGGGCCTGCTGCTTGTTCTGCGCATCAAGGCTCTTGATTGCATGCTCTTGCACCAGAATCGACTGGGTCATGTAGTACGCAGCGGCCGGTTGGCGAGTGACGTGCTCCTTGATCCGCGCTTCAGCCTGGGCGTCGCGGGGGGCTGAGTCCGTTTCGGCTTGCTGCAACCGTGAAAACAGTCCATCGATCAGGGTTTGCTCTTCGCTGTTCATGGCGACCTCGTTAGATTGCCGGTAGAAATCTTCGCCTTGCCCACTATGTGCAAGGTACAACCCAGTTATGGGGCTGTTACTGATTGTTTCAATGGTCTTTACGCAAGGTTTACGTTTGCTTGCATCTGCTCATGATCGGTTAAAGTAACGCCCTTGCTTTTCGGCCTGTGAAGACCCTGATGAATCCGTTAGACGTACTGCGCGACTCCTTCTTCTTTTTCAAGCGCAACCTGGGCGCCATCGTGCAGTTGTGCCTGCCATTGGTAATCCTTGAGGCGCTGCTGCAACAGGTGCTCGACCACACCCTCGGCCCTGATGCATTTCCCGGCTACAGCGTGATCGTCGGGCTGCTGGTGTATCCGCTGTACACCGGCGCACTGATCCTGTTCCTCGACGCCCGCACCCGGGGCGAATCGCCGCGTACCCTGGATGTGCTGGCCATGGCCTTGACCTTGTGGCCGCGCTTTGCCTTGCTGACGGCAGTCAGCACGCTGCTGATCCTGCTGGGTCTGTCTTTGTATTTCCTGCCGGGCTTGTGGCTGATGGTGGTGCTGGCCTTCGCCGAATACTTGCTGGTACTGCGGGGCATGTCGGCGCTGTCGGCCATGAAGGAAAGCCTGCGTCTGACCCGTGGGCATTTCTGGCGCATCCTGGTGTGCCTGCTGTGCGTGATGACGCCACTGTGGTTGCTCAAGGGCGCCAGCGTGGCGGTCTACCCGGACCCAAACCCGCTGCTGGGCCTGCTGATGGACAGCGCGCAAAGCTTCCTGCAACTGTTCACCAGCGTGGTGTTGTTCCGCCTGTTCATGTTGATTGGTGGCGACGCCGACGCGCGGTGATATGCTCCGGGCCTTGTCCTGCAACGCCATAAGCCGAGCCGATGACCCGATTACTGCGCATTACCCTGCTGGGCCTGCTGATCCTCGCGGCCCTGCTGACCGGCTTGATCTACAGCCTGACCTGGCGCCCTGCCGACAAGGAAACCCTGCCTATCCGCTGCGTCGCGCCCCGTGCGCCGACGCTGCTGCCGGGCCAGGCACTCAAGGTCATGACCTGGAACGTGCAGTACCTGGCGGGCAAGAACTACGTGTTCTGGTACGACACCCCGGACGGCAGCGGCCCGGACGACCGCCCCACCGTTGAAGACATGGCCGCCAGCCTCGACGAAGTGGCACGGGTGATCCGCGACGAACAGCCCGACATCCTGCTGTTACAGGAAGTCGACGAAGGCGCCAAGCCTTCCAGCTACCAGGACCAACTGGCCTTGCTCCAGGAGCGCCTGGCCGACCTCTATCCGTGCAGCGTCCAGGCATTCGACTGGAAAGCCGACTTCGTGCCCGACCTGCACATCTTCGGCAGCGTCGGCCGCAAGCTGGTGACCATGAGCCGCTACCAGATCGAACACGCCGAGCGCCTGCAATTGCCCGTGGCCCGCGCCAATCTGATCAGCCGTCAATTCCAGGCCAAACCCGCATTATTGCTGACCTACCTGCCGTTGAGCGACGGCGGCCAGTTGGCCGTGCTCAATACCCGCCTGGACGGCACGGCCCCCGGGCACAACGCGGTGCTGGAACAGGTGCAGGCGACCGTCAAGCTGGTGGATAAATTCGAAAGCCGTGGCACGCCATGGCTGATGGGCGGGGACTTCAACCTGTTGCCCCTGGGGCAGTTCCTGCGCCTGGATGCCGGTAAACGCGGGCAATATTCGCCGGACAGTGAGCTGCACCTGCTGTGGGAAAAGTACCCGATGGTCCCGAGCAACAGCCAATCCAGCGGCATTGATCGGGATAAATGGCTGACGTACTTCCCGAATGACCCGACCGTGGACGGGCCGGATCGTACGCTGGACTACCTGTTCTACAGTTCGCGCATCAAAAAGGTTGAAAGCCAGGTGCGGCAGAGCGATACGGTGCGTATCTCCAATCATCTGCCGGTGATTGCGCGGTTCCTGTTGCCGGCCGCGCAGTAAGCCACGCTGCAAAACCGTGTGGGAGCCGGTTTGCCTGCGATAGCATCACCGCGGTGCCACTGAAAAACCGAGTTGCCTGCATCGCAGGCAAGCCAGCTCCCACAGTTGATCTTCGGCGCGCTTACTTTCTTGGTTTGATCCGAGCAGTCGGTTCAGCAATCAACGGATCATCCGGCCAATAATGCTTCGGATACCGCCCCTTCAAATCCTTTTTCACCTCGGCATAAGTACTGCGCCAGAAGTTGGCCAGGTCCTGGGTTACCTGCACCGGGCGCCTTGCCGGTGACAGCAGGTGCAGCTTGACCACCTGCCGCCCGCCGGCGATCCGTGGCGTATCCGCCAGCCCGAACAACTCCTGCAAACGCACCGCCAGAATCGGCGGCTGCTCGCTGTAGTCCAGCCGCACCGACGAGCCCGACGGCACCTTCAGATGGTGCGGCGCCAACTCGTCCAACCGCGCAGGCAACGGCCACGGCAGCAGGTTATGCAGGAAACTGGAAATATCCAGAGTGGAAAAATGGCTCAGGCGCGACACTTTGCCCAGGTACGGCATCAACCAGTGTTCCAAGCTGGCGAGCAAGGCGCTGTCGCTGACATCTGGCCATTCACTGGCCTTGCCGGTATCCAGATCACGCAGCAGCATCACCCGCGCCTGCCACTGGCGCAGCTCCGGGGTCCAGGGCAGCAGTTCCAGGCCTTTGCGCCGCACCAGGTTGACCAGCGCCTGGCTGCGGGCGGATTCGTCGAGGCCGGTCAGCGGCTCGCGGCTGAGCACCAGTTCGCCGACCTTGCGCTGGCGTTCGGCCCGCAGCACGCCTTCGCGCTCATCCCAGTCAAGCTGGTCGACATTACGCACCTGCTCGGCCAACACCGAGTCAAACAGCGCCGGATCAAAATCCGCCGCGAGGTAAATCCGTTCTTCGCGCTGGCCCTGGCGGCTGCCCAGATCGGCGATCACCAGCCAGGGTTGTTTCATCAGGCTGTCGGCTTCGGCGAACAGCGCGGCACGGCCGTTGGCCAGGCGGTATTCGGCACCGCCCGCACGGCGTTGCTGAGCGACACGGTCCGGGTAGGCCAGCGCCAGCAACGCGCCGAGCCAGCGCGGATGATCGGGATCAGCGACCGGTTGCTCAGCCTTGCCTCTTAAATATCCACGGTATTGCCGGGCCAGTTGCTTGGCACGCTGCACGCCACCTTGGGTACCACGGGCCTTTTCTTCGCCAGATAACAACGCCAGGCGACTGTGCAAATCCGCACCGGCGCCGCGCAAGATATCGCGCTCTCCCAACAGTGCCGCCACGTCACAGGCCATGTTAGCCAGGCCCAAATCCTGACCTCGCAACAGCAAATGAGCGATACGCGGGTGCGCAGGTAACCCGGCCATTTTCTGGCCGTGGGGGGTCAGCTTGGCATCGCTCAATGCGCCCAATCGCTCAAGCAAATCCTGAGCCTGTGCATAAGCGGCGGTGGGCGGCACGTCGAGCCACACCAACTGAGTCGGCGCCACGCCCCAGCGGCCCAATTGCAGCGCCAGACCGGAAAGATCCGCCGAGAGAATTTCCGCGCTGGAATACGCCGCCAGCCCTTCATGTTGATCTTCGGACCACAACCGATAACACACCCCCGGCTCCAGTCGCCCTGCCCGGCCGGCACGCTGGGTGGCGCTGGCGCGGGAGATGCGCTGGGTGTCCAGGCGGGTCATGCCGCTGCCCGGGTCAAAACGCGGGACCCGCGCCAGCCCGGCATCGATCACCACCCGCACCCCGTTGATGGTCAGGCTGGTCTCGGCAATGTTGGTGGCCAGCACCACTTTGCGCTGGCCGGCGGGCGCCGGGTCGATGGCGGCGCGTTGGGCCGCCAGGTCCAGTTCGCCATGCAGCGGGCACAGCAGCACATCGGGGTTATCGCCGAGTGCATCAGCCAATTGCTGATTGACCCGACGAATCTCCGCCTGGCCCGGCAGGAACACCAGCACGCTGCCGGTCTCATCGTGCAGGGCCTCAAGGACGGTCTGCACCAGCCGCGGCTCGATAAATTCACCGGGCTGGAATGGCCGGCCCCAGCGCATCTGCACCGGGTACATGCGCCCTTCGCTGCGCAGGATCGGTGCGTCGTCCAGCAACCCGGCCAGGCGCTCGCCTTCCAGGGTGGCGGACATCAGCAGGATCTTCAGTGGCTGCTCGTCGCGAAACAGATCCCGGCCATTGAGGCTCAGGGCCAGCGCCAGGTCGGCGTCCAGGCTGCGCTCGTGGAATTCGTCAAAGATCAGCAAGCCAACACCGTCCAGTGCCGGGTCATCCTGCAAGCGGCGAGTGAGGATGCCTTCGGTGACCACTTCGATCCGCGTATTGGGGCCGACTTTACTGTCCAGGCGAATGCGGTAGCCGACGGTTTCGCCGACCTTTTCCCCCAGTTCACTGGCCAGCCTTTCTGCCGCTGCGCGGGCGGCTAGGCGGCGGGGTTCGAGCATCAAGATGGTTTGCCCGGCCAGCCAGGGTTCATTCAACAGCGCCAACGGCACCCGTGTGGTTTTACCGGCGCCGGGCGGTGCTTCGAGCACGGCTTCATGGCGCGTCGCCAAGGCGTCACGCAGGGCGGGTAAAACATCATCGATCGGCAACGAATTCATACTGGCTCCAAAGCAGAGCGGCGAGTATAACGGCGAACTGCCGGGTGTCGGTGGTGGTCTCAACGACACGGCCCTGTCCTGACTGGAATGCGGTCAAAGGTGGGAGCTGGCTTGCCTGCGATAGCGGTGTGTCAGCCAACACACCTGACACTGAACCACCGCCATCGCAGGCAAGCCAGCTCCCACATTTGATCATCGTCGCCTTGTAGACTGGCTTATAGTCACTTTCATTATGTTCAAGGAGAGTCCCATGCGTGTTGCTTCCCGTGTCATCGGCGGTGTTCTGGCCGTCACCCTGCTGAGCCAGTTGACGGCTTGCGGCTCGATTTTCTACCCCGACCGCCGTGGCCAGATCGACGGCAAGATCGACCCGGCGATTGCCGTGCTCGATGCGGTCGGCCTGCTGTTCTACGTGATCCCGGGCCTGATCGCCTTTGGTGTCGACTTTGCCACCGGCGCGATTTACTTCGAGCCTGGCAAGACCGCCCAGGTGGCCCCGGAAAAGCTCCAGCAAGCCATCGGCGCCGACGGCAAGGTCGACAACGCCAAACTGCAAACCATCATTCAGAAAGAAACCGGCCATAACCTGCCGCTGGACGACCCACGCATGATCCAGTTCAAGGGCAGCGTGCAACAGCTCGCCACCCTGGGCCTGCAACCTGCCGCTTAAGGACTGACTGACCCCATGACCACCAGTCCCGAACACGCCCGGCTGTTGCGCCTGGCCACCCGCGCTTCTGTCGGCGTGGCCTGTGTGCTGATTGTGACCAAGGCCATCGCCTGGTGGCTCAGCGGCTCGGTGAGCATGCTCGCCGGGCTGACCGACTCGCTGCTCGACGGCATCACCTCGCTGCTCAACTTGCTGGCCGTGCACTACGCGTTACGCCCGGCCGATGACGATCACCGGTATGGCCACGGCAAAGCGGAGTCCCTGGCGGGGATGGCCCAGGCACTGTTTATCGCCGGCAGTGCGGTGTTGATCGCGTTCCAGGCGTTCCAGCGTTTGCAGCATCCGGAACCTGTGGGCGCGCCGTGGCTGAGCATCGGCGTGATCATTCTGTCCCTGGCGCTGACCGCGGCGCTGCTGATCCTGCAACACCGGGTGATCCGCGAAACCGGCTCCAACGCCATCCGTGCCGACTCGCTGCATTACCGCTCAGACATGATGCTCAACGGCAGTATCCTGGTGGCGCTGGTGATGGCGGCATTCGGTTTTCACCAGGTGGACGCCTGGTTCGGCCTGGGCATCGCGGCCTACATCTTGTGGAGCGCCATCCAGATCGCCCGGGAAAGTTTTTCGGTGTTGATGGACGAGGAACTGCCGCCGGATGTCAGCCAGCACATGCTGGAGCTGGCGTGCAATGTGCCCGGCGTACTGGGCGCCCATGACTTGCGCACACGGATTTCCGGCAACCACTGGTTTGTGCAGCTGCACCTGGAGTTACCGGGGGAATTGAGTCTGTCCGTGGCACACGGCATCAGCGACCAGGCCGCCGATGCCATCCACAAAGCCTACCCGCGAGCCGAAGTGCTGGTGCACGCCGACCCGCAGGAAGTGGTCAAGGGCGAGAAGCCCTAGTACTGCACCTGATACCCGCGACTGCTCAGGCAGTTGCCCTGGGCCTGGCGGTAGGTTTGCACCACCGCCGGGTCTGGCGCGTAGGTGACGGTTCTCGGGTCAAAACCACTTTGTTGCACGGCCCAGCGATAGCAGTCGTAACCATCCTGCTGGACTTGCGCCGGTGACTGGCCGTTGGCCGGGTAAGCCACCACGTCATACCCATTGCCCTGGGGCACTGGCTGCGGCGCTGGCGCGGCAGGCGGAGGCTCGACCACCACGTACTGCTGAGTGCTTTCTTCGTAGGTGTAATAGGCTCCGGCGGCGAGGAAAAACAGCGCACTGCCTACCCATACTTCCCGCGCGTAGTCCGGCAGGTATTGCACGCGGATCCCGTAAGGCGGCGCCACTACGACATAACGCGGGCCTTGTGGGCGATACCAGTAGCCACCCGAGAAGAAGTAGTCCTGGCCACGGTACGGAACGCGGTAGTTGCGGTCAGGGAAGCGGTCGACGATATAACCCGGACGGTATTGCGGGCCGGGGCCCCAGCCATTGCCGTGCCCGTCGGGGCGACCTGGCCAGCGGTGATCGTTGGGATGGTTATTGCCACCGCCATTGAAGCCGGGCCGGCCGGGGCCACCCTGGCCACCATTGCCGGCCTGCCAGTGCTGATTGCCATCGTTGCGACGCGGAATGTCCTGATAGTTGCCGGGACGTGGTTCCTGGGTCTGGCGCACGGAATCCGGTCGCCCCTGGATCGGCAGGTTATTCGCCGGCTGAGGCGCAGGGTGCGGGGGTTGCTGCTGGTTGCCTTGCGGGCGACCTTGCCACTGGCCACCCCCATTAGGCCGCTCAAAATGCTCATTCTGCGGCCGTGGCTGATTATTTTCGAAATGCGGGTTCTGCGGGCGCGGCTGATTGTTTTCGGGACGCGGGGCTTCGGGACGCGGTTGATTATTTTGCGGTCGAGGCTGGTTGTTCTGCGGCCGAGGCTGATTATTGCCTGGATGCCCTTCCGGGCCTTTTTCATGCTGGCCACCGCCTTCAGGGCGTGGCTGTTCGTCGGCCATCACTTGCGCACCAACGGTTACCATCAGCAAACCAACACCTGCCAAACGCCAGATGCGCTTCATGCTATTCCTCACTGCGGATTAGGGCCTACACGTAAGACTGGAAAACCGGGGCCCGGTTCTGCGACAGGTTATCAGTCACGAGAACTATTTTCGCAGGCAATAAAAAGGGGCGACCCGTCGGTCGCCCCTTGAGAACTTCGTCCTGGCTCAACGCTTTTGACGTTGGCTCACCTCACGCCGTCTTGTGGACAGTGTGCAGCCCGGGGGCCGGGGCAACCCTGTGGGGTTGGCGGCCGCAGCCGGCGGTATGAGCGGGCTGCAGTGGACTGTATGTCCGGGCGGTGATTCTGTTGATAACTTTACGCCCCAGGCCCGGACAGATGATTGCGAAGATTGCGTCAATAAACAGTGCTTGCGCAATTTTTAACCCTGGATAGATAATTCGCCGCAATAGTTACGACAAAGGCCAGCCCCATGAGCAAACTTGACCGATACGACCTGAGTATTTTGGCGGAATTGCAGCGCGACGCGAGGATCTCCAACCAGGAGTTGGCCGAGCGGATCGGCCTGTCGCCTTCGCCGTGCTCACGCCGGGTCAAGCAATTGGAAGACGACGGCTACATCGCCCGCCAGGTCGCCTTGCTCGACCGCAAGATGCTCGGCCTGAGTCTCACGGCCTACGTACTGATCGGCATGGACCGACATACACCCGAGCGTTTCGAGAACTTCGAAGCGGCCATCCGCACCTTGCCGCAAGTGCTGGAGTGCAGCCTCGTGACCGGTATGGACGCCGACTATCAACTGAAGGTGGTGGTGCCAGACATGGATCACTACCAGAAACTGCTGCTGGGGCACCTGACCCGCATCGAAGGCGTCACCAGCGTGCGCTCAAGCTTTGTGCTGAACCAGGTACTCAACAGCACCGAGTTGCCGCTGACCCATTTGCGCACTTAAGACCAGCGCCGAACAAATGTGGGAGCGGGCTTGCTCGCGAATGCGGTGTGCCAGGCGCCGAATGTGCTGACTGATCCACCGCATTCGCGAGCAAGCCCGCTCCCACATTTCGACTGTGTTTCAGCAGAGTGATAAGTCTGCGGCAGACCGACGCAGGTCAATAATGAGCTGATGATGCTGGCGTATACTTCCCGCCCTGCCCCAGCCGGAAACCACCCAATGAACTCGATTGATCCCGCCGTGTTTGAAGAATGGATGATGACCGGCCTGGTCAGCATCCTGATCATTTTCATGGGCTTTATCGTCTGGGACCTGGCGAAGAAATCCAAGGCCGGGCGCTTTGGCTCGATGATCCTGTTCTTCGTGCTGGGCCTGGGCGTCGCCGCGTTCATCATCAAGAGCGTGGTGATCGGCCTGATCGAGTCCGGCGCCTTATAAGCGCGCCGGCACTTCCTTCCATTGGCCTTGATCCAGGCCGTCGATCGACCAGTCACCAATGCGCACCCGCACCAGCCGCAACGTCGGCAAGCCTACGGCGGCCGTCATGCGCCGCACCTGGCGGTTACGCCCTTCACGAATCACCAACTCCAGCCAATAGGTCGGCACGCTTTTGCGAAACCGCACCGGCGGGTTGCGCGGCCATAATTGTGGCTCGTCCAGTTGTCGGGCTTCGGCGGGCAGGGTCATGCCGTCGTTGAGTTCCACGCCGTCGCGCAGGCGTTGCAGCTGTTCCTCGGTCGGCTCGCCTTCCACCTGCACCCAATAGGTTTTCGCCAGCTTGTGCTTGGGGTCCGCGATGCGCGCCTGCAACTGCCCGTCATTGGTCAGCAGCAACAGGCCTTCACTGTCACGGTCCAGGCGTCCGGCCGGGTAAATACCGGGGATGTCGATGAAATCCTTGAGGGTCGCCCGCCCGCCTTCGTCACTGAACTGGGTCAGCACATCGAAGGGTTTATTGAACAGGATCAACTTGGGCTCGGCCGGTGGCGCCTTGGCGACACGACGCGGGGCTGACGAGGTTTGCGGACTTTTCACACCAGGGCGGCGGGAAACGGGACGGGCAGGACGGGACATGGCAAAGGAACATCTAACGGTCAGGACCGACAATGCTAGTGGCCTGACCGTTAAATAACCATCCCAACCGTTTAGCGGAACGGCGGCTCGTCGAAGCTGCGCAGTTTGCGCGAGTGCAACGAATTGAGTTCGGTGCGCAACAGATCCACCGCCTCGATGCCGATCTTCAAGTGCTGGCTGACCGCACGCTCATAGAACGCGTTGGCCGAACCCGGCAGCTTGATCTCACTGTGCAGCGGTTTGTCCGACACACACAACAACGTGCCGTAAGGCACCCGCAGGCGGTAGCCCTGGGCAGCGATGGTGCCGCTTTCCATGTCCACGGCCACGGCGCGGGACAGGTTGATCAGCGGACGCTCCTGGGCCCAACGCAGCTCCCAGTTGCGGTCGTCGTAGGTCAACACGGTGCCGGTGCGCAGGCGCTTTTTCAGCTCTTCGCCTTTCTCGCCGGTGACGTTGGCTGCCGCTTGCTGCAAGGCCATCTGCACTTCGGCCAGGGCCGGGATCGGGATATTCGGCGGCACGACCCGGTCGAGAATCCCGTCGCGACGCATGTAGGCGTGAGCCAGCACGTAGTCGCCGATGGTCTGGGATTGGCGCAAGCCGCCGCAGTGACCAATCATCAGCCAGCAATGCGGACGCAACACGGCCAGGTGGTCGGTGATGTTCTTGGCATTGGACGGGCCGACGCCGATGTTCACCAGGGTGACACCGTGGCCATCGCTGGCCTGCAAGTGGTAGGCCGGCATCTGGTAGCGGTGCCAGACCACGCCCGCGGCGATAGCAGACGCTTCGCCGTGGTCCATGCTCTTGTCGATGATCACGTTGCCCGGCAGCACCATGCGGATAAAGCGCGGGTCGCTGCGCAGCTGCTCCAGGCCATGCACGATGAACTGGTCAACGTAGCGGTGGTAGTTGGTCAGCAAAATCCACGGCTGCACATGGCGCCAGTCGCTGCCGGTGTAATGCACAAGGCGACGCAGGGAGAAATCGACACGGGCGGCATCGAACAGCGCCAATGGCAGCGGATCGGTGTTTTCCCAGTCGTACAGGCCGTCGGCGATACCATCGGTGGCGGCAGACAGGTCGGTACTCGGGAACACCCGCGCCAGCGTGGCGGCGGTGACACCAGAACCGGCGAGTTCGTCGCCCTGCTCCACCACGTACGGGTAGGGAATGTTCTGCTGGCTGACGCCCACTTCCACCGTCACGGTGAAGTCATGCATCAACGGCACCAGTTGCTCCAGCAGGTATTTGCGGAAGGCTGACGGATGGGTGACGGTGACGCTGTAGGTCCCCGGCAACTGGACCTTGGCATACGCCCGGGTGGTCTGTGGGACTTCGCCCTGCACCAGATAGGTCAGACGAAGTTCCGGGTAGCGAAACATCGCACGTTGTTCGGCGTCGGGCTCGACGCGGTCTTTGAGGTAGCGCTTGAGGGCTTGATTGAGCGCGCCAGTGGCCCGCTCATGGAGAGCCGCCAGCCGATCCACGGCTTCTTCGGCGGTTTGAACGACAACAAAAGCTTCGGTCACGGTAAGCATCCTGTGTTCTGACTTGCAGGCCTTCATCTTGCCTGTATCCCTGGCGCACTGGAACACCGGAATTGGAATGCGATCAATAATGTGGGGGCGGCGGTGCGACGATTCGACTTGCTCGCGAAGGCGGTAGATCAGTCAGCACATGTATTGGCTGATCCACCGCCTTCGCGAGCAAGCCCGCTCCCACATTTTGACCGTGTTTGTTCAGGAAAAAGGAGGTGTCGAGCGCGCGACAATCGCTTCCACATTCACACCGCGCGGCAAGGTGCCATAGACCCGGCCCGACGACTCACCCAGTCGGCTGGCGATAAAACCATCACTCACACTGGCATTACCCGCCTCCAGCAACAACTTGGCCTGCAACGCCACGGCAATGTCCTCGGTCAGTTGCCGGGCACGGTACTGGATGTCCTGGGTGTCCATAAAGGCCGACTTCAACTGCTCGATGTGCCACGCCAGGTGCTTGTGACCGTGGCCATCCCCCAGCTCGACAAACAGCGCCTCCAACACGCCGGGCTCTTTCGACAAGGCCCGCAGCACATCCAGGCACTGCACATTGCCGGAACCTTCCCACGTCGAGTTGACCGGCGCCTCACGGTACAAGCGCGGCAGGATGCTGTCCTCCACATACCCGGCCCCGCCCATGCACTCGGCGGCTTCGTTGATCATCGCGGGCGCGCGCTTGCAGATCCAATACTTGCCCACCGCCGTTACCAGACGGGCGAATTTGGCTTCCTGTTCGTTATCCAGATGGTCCAGCGCGCGGCCCATGCGCATGCTCAAGGCCAGGGACGCCTCGCTTTCCAGGGCCAGGTCGGCCAGCACGTTTTGCATCAGCGGTTGCTCACTGAGCACCCGGCCGCCCACCAGGCGGTGGGCACAATGATGGCTGGCCTGGGTCAGTGCCTGGCGCATCAAGGCGCTGGAGCCGACCATGCAATCGAAACGGGTCATGGCCACCATTTCGATAATGGTCGGTACGCCGCGCCCTTCTTCGCCGATCATCCAGGCCAGCGCTCCGCGAAACTCCACTTCGCTGGAAGCGTTGGAGCAGTTGCCGAGTTTGTTTTTCAGGCGCTGGATGTAGAACTCGTTGCGGGTGTCATCCGGGCGGTGCCGGGGCAGCAGGAAACAGGTCAGGCCCTTGTCGGTCTGGGCCAGGGTCAGGAAGCCATCGCACATCGGCGCCGAGCAGAACCACTTGTGTCCCACC
Organism: Pseudomonas sp. MWU16-30323; assembly: GCF_020515595.1. Taxonomy (NCBI): domain Bacteria; kingdom Pseudomonadati; phylum Pseudomonadota; class Gammaproteobacteria; order Pseudomonadales; family Pseudomonadaceae; genus Pseudomonas; species Pseudomonas sp. MWU16-30323. The sequence goes on along the minus strand of NZ_JAIWYM010000020.1, from coordinate 70,801 downwards.
AACTCATACGCCTGGCCGGGGCCACCCGCGCCTACCGGGTAAGCGCGGGTGGTGTTGGCGCGCACGTCGGTGCCGCCCTGTTTCTCGGTCATGGCCATGCCAATGGTGGCGCCGGCCTTGTGGGCAATGCCAACGTTGCGCGGGTCGTATTCGGTGGCGAGGATTTTCGGCAGCCAGGTTTCAGCCAGGTCCGGCTGCAAGCGCAGGGCCGGGACGCAGGCGAAGGTCATGGTCAGCGGGCAGCCGGTGCCGGCTTCGGCCTGGCTGTGCAGGTAAGTCATGGACGCGCGGGCCACATGGGCGCCGGATTGTGGGTGGGCCCACGGCAACGACGGCAGGCCATGCTCGACGGCGGTGCGCATCAGTTCGTGGTAGGCCGGATGAAATTCAACCAGGTCGATACGATGACCAAAACGGTCATGGCTGTTGAACACCGGCTTGTTCTGGTTGGCCAGGAAACCGGCCTCCATCAGCGGCCCACCCGCCAAGGCACCGTAGGTATCGATACGCTGCTCGGCCCAGCCGGCACCAAAGCGCCGGGACCATTCTTGCAGGGGTAGATCGATACGGTACAGGTTGGTGCCGTCCAGGGACGGTGGCTGGTTGGTGACGTCGTGGGTTTCGGCGAACGGGTGCAGGTTCATGGCAGCCTCCTCGAAAAAGTTGGCCTGCTGATTCAAAGGCCTGTTTCTGAGTTAAGCACCACCACACCAGAAAGAAAAAGGGGATAAATGCCTAAATATCGGCACTTTCGCCCTTTTCCGTTGACAGCAACCGAATATGCAACATCGCCTGCAAGGCATCAAATCGCACCGGTTTTGCCAATCGATCCGTCACGCCCACACCGTGGCAATCGTCTCGCTCGGGGCTTTGCGCCGAGCTGCTCAGGGCAATCACCGGCAGCTCTCCACAACCCGGCAATGCACGAATCTGGCAGCACAGCGAAAACCCGCCCTCCGGTACATCCAGCAGCACCGCATCGAAGGTGTCACGTTGCAACAGCGCCAGGGCCGCTGGCCCGTTGTCGACGGTTTTCACGCGGTAACCGAGCTTGAGCAACATGCCGCGCACCACCAATTGCGCCACACCATTGTCGTCTACCAGCAACACCGCGCACTCCTGCGGTGTGCGTTGTGCCTGGGGTGCTCGCCGCACGGGCGCGGGCTCGGGCGGGAGCGGGCTGACCGCAAGCTCCAGCTGGAAGCGACTGCCGCGGCGAGGCTCGGAATTATGGGTGAGGCGCCCACCGAGCAATTCGATCAATTGCCGGCAGATCGCCAGGCCGATGCCCATGCCGCCGTAGCGACGGGTGGTCGAGCCATCCAGTTGGAAGAAACGCTGGTACAGGGTCGCCTCATCGAGGTAAGCGAACCCGATGCCGGTGTCGGTGACGATAAAGGTCAGGCGCAACGTCCCGTCGGCCTGTGGCACGCCGACTACCCGCACCCGCACCGCCCCTTCGTGGGTGAACTTGAAGGCGTTGTCCAGCAGGCAATCCAGGCATTGCGCCAGCTTGCCGGGGTCGCCGCTGACTCGGTCCGGCAACTCATCCGCCAGATCGATGGAAAACTCCAGGCCCTTGCTCTGGGCGCTGGCCGCGAACTGCTGGCGCAAGGTGTCGAGCAACCCACGCAGGCTGAACACCTGGGGCTGCGGGCTGAGGCGCCCGGCCTGCAATTCGGTGAGGGTGAGGATGCCGTTGACCATGCGCATCATCTCGCGGGCCGAGCCTGCGGCGGTTTGATGGTACTGGGCGAGGTCGCCTTGCAGCGGCTCGGTCTGCATCAACTCCAGGGAGCCGATCACGCCGTTCATCGGAGTGCGCAATTCGTGGGTCAAGGTGGCGAGGAATTCGTCCTTGAGCTGGTTGCTGCGGGCCAGTTGCGTGTTGAGCACCTCGAGCTTCTGGCTGGCATCAAACAGGATTTGCGCCTGTTGCTCGCGCATCGAATTGATCCGGTCGGCCAGGGCCAGGGACAGCAAGGCCACTTCCAGTGCCGAGCCGATCTGGCTGGCGTACATCGTGAGGAACACATTGGGCAGGTAGCCCAGGACCATCATGGTATTGACCACACCGCCCAAAAGGAACGCGGTCCAGGCGATGATGAAATAGCGCGCCATCCGCTGGCCGCAATACCAGGCCTTGATGGCTGCCACAAAGATGGTCACGGTGAACACCAGCGCCAACCCGGTGGCCAGGCGCAACGCCAGGGCATAACTGGTGAACAGCGCCAGCACCATCACTCCCGCACCGCAGACCGCCAGCGCCACCAGCAGCCGGTTGATCCAGCGGCTATAAAGCGCGGTGTGCAGGAAGCTGCGGGCAAACAAGCTGCCGAACAGCGCCGCCGAACCGATCAGGAACGGCACCGCCGCATTCGCCCACCATGGGTTGTTGGGCCAGAAGTACTGCACGGCCACGCCGTTGACCGACAGCTGATACAGGCCGAACGAGGCGATATAAAGGATGTAATAGAGATAGCTGGTGTCGCGCACGCTCAGGTAGATGAACAGGTTGTAGATCAGCATGCCGAGCAACACGCCGTAGATCACACCCAGCACGTACAGGCGCAATGGCTGTTCTTCGAGGTACGCGGTGGTGGACCAGAGGGTCAGCGGTGCCTGGATAGAGCCCTGGCTTTGCAGGCGCAGGTACAGGGTTTCCTGCTGGCCAGGTACGAAGTCGAGCTTGAACAGGTAGTTGCTCTGGCGGATTTCGCGGCTGGAAAACGGCAGGATGCTGCCGGTGCGCGACACCAGTCGATAGTTGCCGACGCTGTCAGGCTCGTACAGCTCCAGTTGGTTCAGCGGCGGGTAAGCCAGTTCCAGCAGCCAGCGGCGCGGGGCATCCGGGCGCTGTGCACGGTAATGCAAGTCGACCTTGAGCCAGAACACCGAGCGCGAATAGCCGGCATTCAATGTGGCTTTGTCGTGGGTCTTGAAACGACTGGCGAGGACCGGCGAGCTGATATCGCCAATGGTCAGGGCGCCACTGGGGTCCTCAAGGACTTGCATCACTTGGCCCAGGGGCAACCGCGTGGTGGACTCGTTGAACTCGACTGCGCCGGCCAGCATCGGCAGTCCGCTCAACAGTAACATCAGCAAATAGCGCATAGAGCCCCAGCGTGACCTGTCCGGTTATGTCAAAAGCCTCCATTCCTTTTGAGCAGACGTATACCGGCGATACAGTTATTGGTTTTAATCCACTCTAGCATAGCCATTACAGGCCAAAAGACACCATTGAAATAATTTTTTGAAAGGCTCTAGAGCGGGCATTACAGAGCATTTGACCTGCTTTCGACGATGATAGCAAACAGCCATTTCACCCGGGTCATCCGTTAAAAATTCAACCATCGCCCGACAGCCACCCAAAAAGCGTTTGGTGGTAAGCTCGCGCACCATGAATATCTACAGCTCTCGCCCCGTTGTCCTCTGTCTCTCCGGCCATGATCCCAGTGGTGGCGCCGGCTTGCAGGCAGATATCGAAGCCCTGCTCGCCCAGGGTTGCCATGCGGCCCCGGCCGTCACCGCGCTGACCGTGCAGAACACCGTCAACGTCAGCGATTTCCGCGTGCTGGACCGCGAGTGGGTGCTGGCCCAGGCCAACGCCGTGCTCGGCGATTCCGAAGTGGCGGCCGTCAAACTGGGCATGCTCGGTTCCCTGGAAATGGTCGACACCGTGGTCGAGCTGCTCAAGGCGCACCCGCATTTGCCAGTGGTCTGCGACCCCGTGCTGCGCGCCGGCGGCGGCGGCAGCCTGGGCAAGGACGAAGTTGGCTACGCCATGCGCGAGCGGCTGTTGCCGCTGTCGCTGATTGCCACGCCGAACCTGCCCGAAGCCCGCATCCTCGCCGAACTGCCCGAAGGCTCGGCGGACGAGTGCGCCGCGAAACTGCTGCCTTTCATCAAGCACCTGCTGATCACCGGCGGCCATGGCGACGAGCACGAAGTGCACAACCGTCTCTACAGCCGCGACGGCACGCACCAGACCTTTACCTGCCAGCGCCTGCCCGGCAGTTATCACGGTTCCGGCTGCACCCTGGCCAGCGCGCTGGCGGGTCGCTTGGCACAAGGCGAAGGGTTGGTCAGCGCGGTGCAATCGGCCCTCAACTACACTTGGCGCACCCTGCGTGACGCTGAACAACTCGGCCAGGGGCAATTCGTGCCTCGTCGTCTGCCGTTGGATTTCTGCTCGTAACACCAAGAGGCCTGCCCGATGAAACTACGTGGCCTTTATGCCATTACCGACAGCCAACTGTTGGCCGGCAAGTTCCTGGCCTACGTCGAAGCGGCGTTGGACGGTGGCGTGACCCTGCTGCAATACCGCGATAAAAGCAGCGACGACGCGCGCCGCCTGCGGGAAGCCGAAAAACTGCGGGAGCTGTGCTCGCGCTACAAGACGCAACTGATCATCAACGATGACGCCGAACTGGCCGCGCGCCTCGGCGTCGGCGTGCACCTGGGCCAGACCGACGGCCCGCTGACCCCGGCCCGTGCGCTGCTGGGCTCCAAGGCGATCATCGGCTCCACCTGCCACAGCCAGATCGAACTGGCCGAGCAGGCTGCCAAGGAGGGCGCCAGTTACGTCGCCTTCGGCCGTTTCTTCAACTCCAACACCAAGCCCGGCGCGCCGGCTGCCACCGTTGAACTGCTGGCCCAGGCCCGCGCGCGGTTGCACCTGCCGATCTGCGTGATCGGCGGCATCACCCTGGAAAACGCCGAGCCATTGGTAGCCCACGGTGCCGATCTGCTGGCGGTAGTCCACGGCCTGTTTGGTGCCGACAGCACCCAGGAAGTCACACGCCGCGCCCGCGCCTTCAACGAATTGCTCAAGCCTCAATAATCGATTTCAGAGAGCCCGATCATGTCCCGTTCCGAAACCCTGTTTGCCAATGCCCAGAAACACATCCCCGGCGGTGTGAACTCCCCCGTGCGAGCGTTCAAGAGCGTTGGCGGCACCCCGCTGTTCTTCAAACATGCCGAAGGCGCCTACGTCACCGACGAAGATGACAAGCGCTACGTCGACTACGTGGGTTCGTGGGGCCCGATGATCCTCGGCCACAGCCATCCGGACGTACTGGACGCAGTACGCCAGCAACTGCAGCACGGCTTGTCCTATGGCGCACCGACCGCCATGGAAACCGAGATGGCCGACCTGGTGTGCTCCATCGTGCCGTCCATGGAGATGGTGCGGATGGTCAGCTCCGGCACCGAAGCCACCATGAGTGCGATTCGCCTGGCCCGTGGGTTTACCGGCCGCGACAGCATCATCAAGTTCGAAGGCTGCTACCACGGCCACTCCGACAGCCTGCTGGTCAAGGCCGGTTCCGGCGCGCTGACCCAGGGCGTACCGAGCTCCGCCGGTGTACCGGCCGCGTTTGCCAAACACACCCTGACCCTGCCGTTCAACGACATCGCTGCCGTCGAGCAGATGCTCAGCGAAGTCGGCCAGGAAGTGGCGTGCATCATCGTCGAGCCAGTGGCCGGCAACATGAACTGCGTACCGCCGGCCCCGGGTTTCCTGGAAGGCCTGCGGGAACAGTGCGACAAACATGGCGTGGTACTGATTTTCGATGAAGTGATGACCGGCTTCCGCGTTGCCCTCGGCGGCGCCCAGGCTTACTACGGCGTCACGCCGGACCTGAGTACCTTCGGCAAGATCATCGGCGGCGGCATGCCGGTGGGCTGCTTCGGCGGCAAGCGCGAAATCATGCAACACATCGCGCCGCTGGGCCCGGTGTACCAGGCAGGCACCCTGTCGGGTAACCCGCTGGCCATGGCCGCCGGCCTGACCACCCTGCGCCTGATCAGCCGCCCGGGCTTCCACGCCGAGCTGACCGACTACACCACGCGCCTGCTGGACGGCCTGCAACAGCGCGCCGATGCCGCCGGCATTCCGTTCGTGACCACCCAGGCGGGCGGCATGTTCGGCCTGTACTTCAGCGGCGCCGACGACATCGTCACCTTCGACGATGTGATGGGCAGCGATGCCGACCTGTTCAAGCGCTTCTTCCACCTGATGCTGGAAGGGGGCGTGTACCTGGCACCGAGCGCCTTTGAGGCCGGCTTCACCTCGATCGCCCATGGCGATGCAGAGCTGAAACTGACCCTCGATGCTGCCGAACGCGCCTTCGCCGCCTTGAAATAAGCGGATCAAAAATCAGGCGCCGCCCCTGGCGGCGTCAGATTTGCTACTTTGCTTACAGACATTTCCGTCTTTTTTCGAGAATTCACCTGCAATCCGGCAGATAACTTGCCCACGCAGCAGAAAAACGAGTAAAGACTTTGTAAGCAGAGGCCTGCTTATTTCATAATGCGCGCTTATTGGATCCCCCCGTGGGTCCCGCGCCCCGTCAGAGGTAAGTCGATTCCCATGAAACGCACCGGCCGCACCCTGGTTCTGGGCTGCCTGTTGCTCCTTCAGCCGCTGCTGGCGTATGCCCAGGCAGGCGGCAACTCGTTGTTAATCCCAGCGATGGGTCGTTGCACCCTCAATAGCCAGCCGGAAAGCCAGGCCGAAGCCCTGAGCGCGTGCCAGAAACAGGCCGATGGTGGGGATGCGCAGGCGCAATACGAGTTGGGCGAGTACTTCTACAACAGTAAAAACCCCGCACGCGACCTCAACAAGGCCTTGAGCTACTTCGAGAAAGCCTCGTTGCAGGGCCACGCCCAGGCGCAATTCCAGCTGGGCACCATGTTTTTCCACGGCGAAGGCGTACCGGCCAATAACGTCCAGGCGTACATCGTGCTGAAAATGGCGGCGGTGAACGGTGCCGAAGATGCGCTGGACACGGCCGACGAAGTGGCCGAACACATGCAGCGCGACGAACTGGAAGTGGCTACCCAAGTGCTGGGACAGATTTTCCGCAACTACCTGCAGGAACTGCAGAGCGCAGATGGCAGCTCGCCCTTTTCGCCGCTGCCAGATCCTTCAAGGTGATAACAGATAGCCCTGTCGATGTGCCTTCGGGCCCGCTACATGGGCAATCGTCATACCGGCACTGGCCATTCGCCGCACTGATCGAACATACAAAAGCCCTTCTCGGGTGCAAGCAACCGGTGTCACCCGATCAGTGATCGGATCGATAACTTCGGCGAGGATTTGCCCGGCCGCCAGGTAATCCCCCACCTTCACGCAAAACACAATCAAGCCTCCCACTGGGCTCACCACCGGTTCTACTCCCGCCAACGGCGTTGGCGCATTCAGTAATGGCGGTAACGGCGGCGCCTGGCCGTCAATGGCTCCCCGCTGAATCAAGTAGTCGATCAACGCCTGGCAATCCTGACGCGCCAGTCCGTGATCCACATCGGCAACACCCCGCAACTCTACAGTCACAGCAAACCCCGGTGCCGAAAAGCGCCCGGGAAAGCGCGCCTGCATGTGCGCCCAGAACAACGTAAAACACTCATCGAACGATTGCCCGCCGGCCTCTTTGGCCAAAAAACACGCCCTGGCTCCCAGGTAACGGGCCAAAGGCTCCACGTGCAACCAGAAATCCGGCGACAGATACAAATGCTGCACGGCCTCGAAATCGCAATGAAGGTCCAGCACGATGTCGGCATCGCAGGCCAGCGTTTGCAGGGTCAAGCGCATGGATTGCAACTGTGTCGCCGGCTCCTGGCTGGCCAGTGTTTGCAGCAAGACGCCACGGATCAGTTGCAGATTGGCGCCCGGTTCATCCGCCAACAGGGCTTCGACGCGATCGCCGACCTGCTGGCTGACGTCGAGGAAGAAACGATTGAAGTTTTCCCGACTGTCGTTATCGAAGCGCCCCTGGGGCACATCCATCAACACTTGCTCCAACCCCAGCGGATTGGCCACCGGCACCACCACAACCGACCAACGCATCAACCCTGCCGCCTCCAGGTGCGCCAGCCGCTGCTTCAGATGCCATAAGACCAGCATGCCCGGCAGTTCATCGGCGTGCAGGGACGCCTGGATATAAACCTTGCCGGCTGCATTGGCCGGGCCGTAATGAAAACTGCGAATCTGTCGCGTCGTACCCGGTACGACCTCCAACAACTCATGCACGTGGGTCTGCATTTCGATCTCCTATCGGGCCGCATCCAGAAAACGCAGCCAGCGCCGTTCAGCCAGGCGAAACAAACCTACCAAGGCAAAGGTAATGCACAGGTAAAGGGCTGCTGCGAAGCCGAATGATTCAAAGGTCAGAAAGGTTGCGGCGTTGGCATCCCGTGCCACTTTCAGGATATCCGGCACCGTGGCGGTGAACGCCAACGTGGTGGAATGCAACATGAAAATCACCTCATTGCTGTAGTAGGGCAATGAGCGGCGCAATGCGGATGGCATGATCAGGTGGACATACAGCTTCCAGCCGTCGAACCCCAGGGATCGGGCGGCTTCGACTTCACCACGAGGCATCGCCCGAATGGCGCCCGCGAGAATTTCCGTGGTGTAGGCGCCGGTATTCAGGGCAAATGCCAACAGCGTACAGTTCAGCGCCTCACGGAAAAACGCATCCAGCAAGGGCTGTTCACGCACGGCGGCAATGCTGTAGATCCCGGTATAAAAGATCAGCAACTGGATATACAGCGGCGTGCCGCGGAACAGGTAGGTGAAGCCTTGCACCGGCCAACGCAGCCAGCACCTGGATGACACCCTGGCGATGGACAAGGGCAGTGCCAGCAGTAGGCCAAGACAAAGGGAGGCACTGGTCAGCCATAGGGTCATGGCCAGGCCGGTAAGTTGTTGACCGTCGGAATAGATGAACGGCCGCCAGTATTCCTGGATCAACTCGATCATGGTGATGACTCCTGCGCACCGACGCCGTAACGACGCGCCAGCCAGCGCAAGGCAAGGTTTGAAACGCTGCTGAGCAACAGGTAGATCAATGCGGCCATCAGCAAAAAGGCCAATAGCTGCTGGCTACTTTTGCCCGCTACCTGGGCGACCTTGACCAAATCCGCCAAGCCAATGATCGACACCAGCGCAGTCGCCTTGAGCAAAACCATCCAGTTATTGCCCAGCCCCGGAAGGGCGAATCGCATCATTTGCGGGAATATCACGTGCACAAAGCCCTGACTGAAGGTCATGCCCAAGGCCTTGGCCGCCTGGAACTGGCCGCGAGGTACAGCCAGCAGGGCACCACGAAAGGTTTCGGTGAAGTAGGCGCCGTAGATAAATCCCAAGGTGAGTACGCCTGCGCTGAATGGGTCGATTTCGATGTAGGCCATGCCCAGTTCCTGCGTCAGACGACTCAAACCGGTTTGCACCCCATAAAAAATCAACAGCATCAACAGCAGGTCGGGCACCCCGCGAATCAGGGTGGTGTAGAGCTGTGCGCAAAGGCGCCAGGCCCTGACCCTGGACAGCTTGGCACCTGCACCGAGCAGGCCGAACGCCAGCCCCAGCAGCAGTGACAGTAGGGCCAACTGCAGCGTGACCCAGACACCGCGCAACAGCAGTGGCGCAAAACTGTCCAGGGTCGAGGCGAATTGAGTGAAGGTGGACAACATGTGTGCGCTCTCGCTCGCCATGGAAGGACGGTCATTGACCGCTGAACATGTTCACACCCGGAAAGTACTGGTCTTGCAGCCGAGCGTAGGTACCATCGGCGTGCAGTGCCGCCAGGCCCTTATCCAGCAGGGCTTTCAGGGCATGATTGCCCTTGGCGATGCCGATGGAGCTTTTGGAGGGCATCAATTCACTTTCGATCGGCGGCCCGAGGACGAACCCCGCCCCCTGGGCTGTGCGCATAAATCCGCTTTGCGCTTGCTGTGCATCCTGCAATGAGGCTTGCAGCCGCCCTGCCACGAGATCGGCATACACCTGTTCCTGATCGGCATAAGCCACGATCTTTATGCCCTGCCCGGCAAGCACGTGGCGGGCATAGACTTCCTGGGTGCTGCCCTGCAAATAGCCAACAGCCATACCCTTGGTCAACTCAGCGCCGGGACGGAACACCATGGCGGTGGGACTGGAAAACACCTCCGAGGAGAAATCAATCACCTTTTCTCGTGCAGCAGTGACTGTCACTGAGGCAAGGATGGCGTCGATCTTGCCGGCATTCAGACTGGGAATCAGCCCGTCAAAATCACTTTCAACCCATTGGCAGCGAACACTCAACTGAGTGCAGAGGGCGTTACCGATATCAACTTCGAAACCCGTTAACGTGCCTTGTTTGTCTTTATAGGCAAAAGGCGCGTAATTGGGATCAGCACCAAAACGAATGACGGCATAGTCATTGGCAAACAGTGGCGTGTTTAATAAAAGAACAGCAAATAACATCAGGATTATTTTTTTCATTATTGTATTCCTCGTTATTAAATAAACAGCGGGACTGATTACACCTCGATAAACGGAATCTCTCGCCGGACCAATAAAGAATCAACGGGCGCATCAAACTCCCGTGCCATTCGGTGCCCCGAATACACCGCAGCGGCAATCGTGCCGGGCGCCACGCAATCGCCGATCAACGTCAGCGTGCCGATGCCGGCCGCGCGCACCTGTTCGGGTGCGCTATTCAACGCCTGATACAACGCCTGCTCGGGTTCGCGGGAGGTGACCAACAGCAAGGAAGCGGCGGGAATGAAGCGTGCCCGCTCGGTGTAGACGCACCCTGCGACAAGGCCTTCAGGCATACACCGGACCAACGTATGAGACGGGACGATCGTGACGTTCAGCTCCAGCAGGCGGCGCTGGATGCGGTGTTGCTCAAGGGTGTTATGGGTCCAGGCCGCCACATCCGCCGCCGGGGTGACGAATATCACTTGCACGCCCCGCGCCACCAGCTGTTCAGCCAATACGCTGCCCATGTAATAGTGATCGTCATCGAACAGCAGCACCGGTGAAGCCGGCAGGACACCGGCCATCAGATCATCCGGCGTGATGACGGGCAGGCTTTCCAGGCCCGGTAACGGTTGACGCAAGGCTCGTCCCAACCCGTCCCGCCGCCAGCGGGAGCCGGTGGCGATAAATACATGCTCTGCGGCGAAGTCCAGGATGTCCTGGGCCTGCAATCGACTCTCCCGATAAATCTCAACCGACGCCAGGCGACTCAAGGCGTCCAGCCGATAGTCGATTACCCGCCCCCAACTCGCCAACCCGGGAAGCCGGGACTCCAGCGCCACCCGTCCGCCAAGGGTGCGCAAGCTATCGACCAGCGCCACCTCCATGCCCCGAACGCCCAGCATCCGCGCGCACTCCAGCCCTGCGGGCCCTGCGCCGACCACCAGCGCCCGCCCAGGTTGACGCGCACGATTGACCGACTCGGGGTGCCAACCGCGCCGCCACTCCTCGCCCATGGTCGGATTTTGCGTGCAGCGCAACGGCGTGCTCGTGTGGTCGCCACTGACACAGACATTGCAGCCAATGCACTCACGAATCTCATCCGCTCGACCCTCTTCAATCTTCTTCGGCAAGAAAGGGTCAGCAATCGAAGGGCGGGCCGCGCCAATCAAGTCCAGGACGCCACGGCGGACCAGCGAGACCATGGTGTCTGGCGAGGTGAACCGCCCGACGCCCACCACCGGCTTGCTGATCAGAGCCTTCAGCCCCAATAGGAAGGTCTCTTGATAACCTTCCGAGGCAAAGCGCGCCGTTACACTGTCGTTGGACCAATCGGCGACGTTGACGTCCCACAAATCCGGCAAGTCCGCCAGCATCGAGAATATTTCAGCGCCCTCTCCATCGCGAGACAGGCCGTCGACCCTCTGCTCGTCTACCGCCAGGCGTACCGCCACGGCGCACCGATCACCCACCGCATCGCGGGTGTCTTCAATCAATTCGCGCAACAGCCGCACGCGGTTTTCCAGCACACCGCCGTACTCATCAGTACGGCGGTTGTTGCGTGGCGCAAGGAAATGGAACGGCACGCTGAGGTCATGCCCGGCATAGACATAGATGATGTCAAATCCCGCTTCCCGCGCCCGCAGTGCGGCGGCCCGGTGCATGGCGCGCAGTTGCTGGATATCGGCACGGCTCATGGCCCGGGCCTGTACCGGGTCATAACCACGCACCGGCGTATTGGAGGGCGCCCAGGGAATCTCACGGCTGTAGCGGTTGGGTGCCGAGTAACCATTGAATGCCAACTCTACGCCGGCCAGTGACCCGTGCTGGTGGACGGCCTCACACATTCGCGCGAGCGCCGGGATGTCGCGTTCATCCCACAAGCGCGCCTCTATGTAGGGAGAGAACTCGCTCAACGGGCTGATCTCACATTCTTCAGTGCAGACGACGCCCCACCCACCTTCGGCTTTTATCCCGCGCATACGTGCCATGGCGGAAGGATGCACATGGCCCATGCCATTGCAGTGGGGAACTTGATAAAAGCGGTTACGGGTGCGAACCGGGCCTATTTGTACCGGCTCAAACAGAATGTCATAACGAGGATCGCGCACAGGGCTACTCCCGAACAGATAAGTCCGTTGATGACTGCGTCATAAAAAAATCGGTGTTAACTAACGCCAGGCGATAGAACGCTAATGCCCTTGTAGTTCAGGACAGAGCCTTTTTGATGACGAGTTAATTAACGAAGCGGAACTGACGTCCCATTGAAACAGGCTTTTTATTATTGATGTATTCATGGCGCCCTCTCTGCATAAACAAAATCTGCTGTTTTTCAAACAGAATGTCCATGCATGAAGGGAAAGAATCGGAAACGCCCTACAAAATAGTTGAGGGTTACTTCTCAGGCATCGGCATCGGAAACGGCATGACATTGCTCATGCCCCGGGCCTCGCTGATTTTCGGCGTGCCCAGGCGTTCGACTTCATCGATGCGCACAATCGAATGCATCGGCACAAAACTGCGCACCACGCCTTCGAACTGAGCCTTGAGTTTTTCCTCGCCCGGGTCGACGACCAGCTGTGTGCGCTCGCCAAAGACGAACTCTTCCACTTCCAGGAAGCCCCACAGATCACTTTGATAGATCTGCTTGGCGTACATTTCGAACACCTGGCCCTGGTTAAGGAAAATCACCTTGTAGATTGGAGCTTCACGTTTGGTCATGGTGGGCGGGTAACACATCGGGGATTTAAAAGAGGGCGCGAACTATAGCATGGCGTCCGATGCACAGTGCTAGGAACCTATCGGCATGCCCCCTATAATGCGCGGTTCTTTACCACCAGTTGACGATCCCCATGGCCAAGAAGCTTTACATCGAAACCCACGGTTGCCAGATGAACGAGTACGACAGCTCGCGCATGGTCGATCTGCTGGGTGAACATCAGGCCCTGGAAGTCACCGCCCGCGCTGAAGACGCCGACGTGATCCTGCTCAATACCTGCTCGATCCGCGAGCGGGCCCAGGACCGGGTCTACTCGCAGCTGGGCCGCTGGCGCGAACTGAAACTGGCCAACCCGGACATGGTGATCGCCGTCGGCGGTTGCGTGGCCAGCCAGGAAGGCGCCGCCATTCGCGACCGCGCACCGTACGTCGACGTGGTGTTCGGCCCGCAAACCTTGCACCGCCTGCCGGAAATGATCGACGCCGCGCGCATCACCAAGCTGCCGCAAGTCGACGTCTCGTTCCCGGAAATCGAAAAATTCGACCACCTGCCCGAGCCGCGCATCGATGGCCCGAGCGCCTATGTGTCGGTCATGGAAGGTTGCAGCAAGTACTGCACCTTCTGCGTGGTGCCCTACACCCGCGGCGAAGAAGTCAGCCGCCCGTTCGACGACGTACTGGCAGAGATCATTCACCTGGCCGAGAACGGCGTGCGTGAAGTGACCCTGCTGGGGCAGAACGTCAACGGTTATCGCGGCCAGACCCATGACGGGCGCCTGGCGGACCTCGCGGAGTTGATCCGCGTAGTCGCCGCCGTCGATGGGATCGAGCGGATTCGCTACACCACCTCGCACCCGCTGGAATTCTCCGACAGCCTGATCCAGGCCCACGCCGAAGTGCCGGAACTGGTCAAACACCTGCACTTGCCGGTGCAATCGGGCTCGGACCGCATCCTCTCGGCGATGAAACGCAACCACACCGCCCTGGAATACAAATCCAAGCTGCGCAAATTGCGTGCGGCGGTACCGGGAATCTGCATCAGCTCGGACTTTATCGTCGGCTTCCCGGGTGAAACCGAGAAAGATTTCCAGCAGACCATGAAGCTGATCGAAGACGTTGGTTTCGACTTCTCCTACTCCTTCGTCTACAGCCAGCGCCCGGGCACTCCGGCGGCGGATTTGGTGGACGAGACTCCGGAAGCGGTGAAGAAAGAGCGTTTGAACGCGCTGCAGCATCGCCTCAACCAGCAAGGCTTCGAGATCAGCCGACAGATGGTGGGCTCGACCCAGCGTATCCTGGTGACCGACTACTCGAAAAAAGACCCTGGCGAATTGCAGGGCCGGACCGAGAACAACCGGATCGTCAACTTCCGCTGCGATAATCCGACGCTGATCGGGCAGTTCGCCGACGTGCACATCGACGCGGCACAACCGCACTCGCTGCGCGGTTCGCTGATTAACTGAGACCCCGGTTTTCCAGGCAAATGAAGATCAAATGTGGGAGCTGGCTTGCCTGCGATAGCGATATAACAGGCAGCCTCTCTTTTGGACGTGCCGGCCTCATCGCAGGCAAGCCAGCTCCCACACTGCATCGCCTTTGTTCTTGAGAGCGGGCCCGGGCTATATAAGTGCTTTCGTACCCGCGCCACTGGCGTTATCCTTGATTTCATCCTAATTGCCCCAGGGCGGCTAAAAACGACCTTGAACGCACCCATAGAACCACATCGTTTCCTCCTCGAGCCCTTTGAGGCTCGCCGTTTCGCCAATCTGTGCGGACAGTTCGACGAGCACCTGCGCCTGATCGAACAACGCCTGAGCATCGAGATCCGCAACCGCGGCAATCAATTCGAGCTTATTGGTGAACCCCAACACACCACCTCGGCAGAAAACCTTCTGCGCCGCCTCTACCGGGAAACCAAAGGTAGCGAGCTGTCGCCGGAAACGGTGCACCTGTACCTGCAGGAATCCGCCGTGGAAGACCTGGCCAATAACCCGGTAGCCGAAGCCAGCGTTGCGTTGCGCACCAAGAAAGGCATGATTCGCCCTCGCGGCTTGAATCAGCAGCGCTACGTCAAAGAGATCCTGGGTAACGACATCAACTTCGGCATCGGCCCGGCCGGTACCGGCAAGACCTACCTGGCCGTGGCCTGTGCGGTCGACGCCCTCGAGCGTGAGCAGGTGCGACGCATCCTGCTGGTGCGCCCGGCGGTGGAAGCCGGCGAGAAACTGGGCTTTTTGCCCGGCGACCTGGCCCAGAAAATCGACCCGTACCTGCGCCCGCTCTACGACGCGCTCTACGAGATGCTCGGCTTCGAATACGTGGCCAAGCTGATCGAGCGCCAGGTGATCGAGATCGCCCCGCTGGCCTACATGCGCGGTCGGACGCTGAACAACAGCTTCATCATCCTCGACGAAAGCCAGAACACCACCGTCGAGCAGATGAAAATGTTCCTGACCCGGATCGGCTTCGGCTCAACGGCCGTGATCACCGGCGACGTCACCCAGGTCGACCTGCCCAAAGGCACCAAGTCGGGCCTGGCCCAGGTGATCGACGTGCTCAAGGACGTGCCGGGGATCAGCTTCACCCACTTCATGCCCAAAGACGTGGTCCGTCACCCGCTGGTGCAGCGCATTGTCGAAGCCTACGAGCGCTTCGAACACCGCGATGACCAACCGGCCAAGGACACTCGCCGCGATGCTTGAGCTTGACCTGCAGCTGGCCACCGAAGCGCCCGCCCCCAGCGAAGAACAGTTCCGCCAATGGTGCGCCCTGGCCCTGCGCCAGCGCACCGCCGACTCGGAACTGACCATTCGCCTGGTGGACGAGCCCGAAGGCCGTGAACTGAATCACACCTGGCGACAAAAAGACTACGCGACCAACGTGCTGTCCTTTCCCGCTGACGTCCCCGACGAGTTGCTGGATATCCCATTGCTGGGCGACCTGGTGATCTGCGTCGAAGTGGTCGAGCGTGAGGCGAAGGAACAGGGCAAGGAACTTGAGGCCCATTGGGCCCATCTAGTCATCCACGGCTGCTTGCATCTCTTGGGTTACGACCATATAGACGATGACGAAGCCGAAGAAATGGAAGCACTGGAACGAACGTTGCTTGCAGAATTGGGCCATCGTGACCCATATGCAGATGACGAAATAGAAACTACACCTAACTGACACAACAAAGGATTTAGAGTAATCGCTATGAGCGAAGACCGATCGAGCAACGGGCAAAAGTCATGGCTGGGGAAACTCACCCAGGCCTTTGCCCACGAGCCGAAAAACCGCCAGGAGCTGCTGGAGCTGCTGCGCGAGGCACATCAGAACAAATTGCTGGACAGCGAAGCGCTGGCCATCGTCGAAGGCGCCATCCAGGTCGCTGACTTGCAAGTGCGGGACATCATGGTTCCGCGCTCGCAGATGGTCAGCATCAAGGCGACCCAGACCCCACGGGAATTCCTCCCGGCCGTTATCGATTCGGCGCACTCGCGCTACCCAGTGATCGGCGAAAGCCATGACGACGTCATGGGTGTCCTGTTGGCCAAGGACCTGCTGCCGCTGATCCTCAAGGAGAACGGCGACAGCTTCAACATCAAGGACCTGCTGCGGCCTGCCACCTTCGTCCCCGAATCCAAGCGCCTGAATGTGCTGCTGCGCGAATTTCGTGCGAACCACAATCACATGGCCATCGTGATTGACGAATACGGCGGTGTGGCCGGCCTCGTGACCATCGAAGACGTGCTGGAACAGATCGTCGGCGACATCGAAGACGAACACGATGTGGAAGAAGACAGCTACATCAAGCCGCTGCCCAGCGGTGACTTCCTGGTCAAGGCCCTGACGCCGATCGAGAACTTCAACGAGTTCTTCGACAGCGAATTCTCCGACGATGAATTCGATACCGTTGGCGGCCTGGTGATGAGTGCGTTCGGACACCTGCCAAAACGTAACGAGACCACCGAGATCGGTGCTTACCGCTTCCGCATCCTGAATGCTGATAGCCGTAGGATCCATCTGATTCGCCTGACACCTATTGCCCGCTAAGGACTGACATGCGCCGTATGATTGCACCCGGCTGGCCCGGTAACCTGCTGGCCGTGGTGGCCGGCGCCATCACCACCCTGGCGCTGGCGCCGTTCGACCTCTGGCCGTTTGCGCTGGTGGCGGCCGGGTTCTTTTATGCGGGATTGCGTGAACTGACACCACGCCAGGCCTTGTGGCGTGGCTGGTGTTTCGGTTTCGGCCTGTTTGGCGCCGGTACCAGCTGGATCTACTACAGCATTCACCACTTCGGCGGCGCTTCGGTGCTGCTGGCGGGCATGCTGATGTTGGCGTTTACCGCAGCCATTGCCTGGTTCTTTGCCCTGCCGGCCTGGCTGTGGGCGCGCTGGCTGCGCCGCAACGAAGCGCCACTGGCGGATGCCCTGGCCTTCGCGGCACTGTGGGTTGGCCAGGAAGCGTTTCGCGGCTGGTTCCTCACGGGCTTTCCGTGGCTTTATTCCGGTTATAGCCAGCTCGACGGCCCCCTCACCGGCCTCGCGCCCCTGGGTGGCATGTGGCTGATTTCCTTTGCCCTGGCGCTGACTGCCGCATTGATCTTCAACCTGCCACGTTTGCTGGCAGGCAAGCGCAACCTGTTCATCGGTGCCGGCCTGCTGCTGTTGGTGGCGCCATGGGCCATCGGCCTTGCACTCAAGCATCACGCCTGGACCACCCCGGCTGGCGCGCCGCTGACGGTGGCGGCCGTCCAGGGCAACGTCGAGCAAAGCATGAAGTGGGACCCCGAGCAGCTCAATGCCCAGCTCGCGCTATACCGTGACATGAGCTTCAGTTCCAAGCCTGTTGACCTGCTGGTATGGCCGGAAACCGCCGTGCCGGTGCTCAAGGAGTCTGTTGAAGGCTACCTGGGCATGATGGGCAAGTTCGCTGCCGACCGGCACACCGCGCTGATCACCGGCGTGCCGATTCGCCAGGAAGTGCACCACCACAAGCGCTTCTTCAACGGCATCACCGTGGTGGGTGAAGGCGACGGTACCTACCTGAAGCAGAAGCTGGTGCCGTTTGGCGAGTACGTGCCACTGCAGGACATGCTACGCGGCTTGATCGCGTTCTTTGACCTGCCGATGTCGGACTTCGCCCGTGGGCCGTCCGACCAGGCACTGCTGCAAGCCAAGGGCTATCAGATTGCGCCCTTCATTTGCTACGAAGTGGTGTACCCGGAGTTCGCCGCCGGCCTGTCGGCCCGCAGCGACTTGTTACTGACCATCAGCAACGACACCTGGTTCGGCCGCTCCATCGGCCCGCTGCAACATTTGCAGATGGCCCAGATGCGCGCCCTGGAAGCCGGTCGCTGGATGATCCGCGCCACCAACAACGGCGTCACTGGCCTGATCAACCCGTACGGGCAGATCACCGTGCAGATCCCGCAGTTTGAACGCGGGATTCTCTACGGTGAAGTGGTGCCGATGCATAACCTCACGCCGTATCTGGAATGGCGCTCGTGGCCGTTGATCATCCTGTGCCTTGGCCTGTTTGGCTGGGCGCTGTTGGCGGGCCGGATGTCGAAAACGGTTTAACAGAAATACTCGGATAAATGTGGGAGCTGGCTTGCCTGCGATAGCATCACCTCGGTGTAACTGACACACCGAGGTGCCTGCATCGCGGGCAAGCCCGGCTCCCACAGAAGCCCGCTCCCACATTTGCCCGGCGGTGTTACCTGTAAAACATCCGATAACCCACCTGCCCCACCGCTTCATTGAGCAACTGCCCGCTCTGCCAGACCGACTTGAATTCCGGCATCCAGCCACCCAATGGCCGGGCATTGTCCAGGCCCAGGAATCCCACCGGCGCCGGAACCACCGTAAACCCGGCCTTTTCGAAGCTCCAGCGCGAACGCGGCATGTGCCAGGCCTGGGTTACGACGACCACACGCTTGATCCCCTGGGGCAGCAGAATCTCAGCACTCATCTGAGCGTTTTCCCACGTGGTACGGCTGCGTTCTTCCTTCCAGCGTACGCTCACGCCAAAGTCATCCTGCATCGACACCGCCATCAGCTCCGCCTCGCTCGGTGGGGTGCCGTAGTGCAAGCCACCGCTGGTCAGCACCGGCAAACCCGAAGCCTTGGCCAAGCGGGCCGCATAGCGCTGGCGCTCAAGACCGATACCCGTCGGCTGATCGGAACCCCACGCCGGATCCCCGCGTTCACGCCCGGAGCCCAACACCACAATGGCATCAGCCCGCTGCGCCAGGGTTGCCCATTCGTCTCGGGCCAAAGGCGGCTCGGTCTCCAGGGCCTTGGCCCCCCACTGCACCGCCACCGGCAGGCTCATCAACCACATCCCGCCGAACCCCAGGGCAAAGCACACCGCCGCCAGTCGCGGCCGGCTGCGACGAAACCACCAGGCAAGGGCCAGCAACAGCAACAGAATGCCGGGCGGCAACAGCAATTGTTTAATGAAATAACGAATAGGCATCGGGCATCTCCAAAGATGCCCGAAGCCTAAGGTGTAACGAGGTTTAGCGACAATCTTTACAAGAACAAACGTTGAGAAGGCTACAGATCACTAACGCGGTACTTCACTTGAAACGCACGGACCGGAGTTTTTCCGGGCCGCGACCGGCCGACAGATCCTTGAGCCATACCACCTTGGCCGAGCGCGAAACCTCCTGGGCTGGCGGGGAGGCCATGACCTGGGGCGCGCGATGCTCATTTAACTCCAGATACACCTTGATCACGTCCAGCTCTGCCTGGCTCAAGCCACGCAGTTCCAACTCCAGAGGCCGTTCATCACACAATCGGCCTGCGGTTTTTGCTGCATCCAGTGCTCGACCCAAACGGTCGATCAGTCCTTCGTACACCTGCGGTTTCGTTAAAGTTCTCTGCAAATCAACCATCCCTCACCTCATTGAAGATAAGACTCACTCCCCAATAAACAGCGTAGTCCTGCTGGCCCCGCCTGCCTGACGCCGCGACCAACGGCCTCGGCCGCGCAATCAGGGTTTCCCTCGATAGAGTGGGGTCATGTATGCTACGGCGCTTCCTGTAACTCCACTTCCCGCAGGGTTTGGGCACGGACGCGCCGCTTTTTGGTGTCGATCAACCTGAACGTTGCACCGAAGAGGATTAGGCCACCCCTATTCAGTTCAAAAGTAGCCATGCACGAACAATATCAGCCCCGTGAAATAGAAAATGCCGCCCAGTCGTTCTGGGATGAGCAAAAGTCCTTTGAAGTCAGTGAACAGCCAGGCAAGGAGACTTTCTATTGCCTATCGATGTTCCCTTACCCCAGCGGCAAGCTACACATGGGGCATGTGCGCAACTACACCATCGGCGACGTCATTTCCCGCTACCAGCGCATGCTGGGCAAGAACGTCCTGCAACCCATGGGTTGGGACGCCTTCGGCATGCCGGCGGAAAACGCCGCGATGAAGAACAACGTAGCGCCCGCCAAGTGGACCTACGAAAACATCGCCTACATGAAGACCCAACTGCGCAGCCTGGGCCTGGCGGTGGACTGGTCCCGCGAGGTGACCACCTGCAAGCCTGACTACTACCGCTGGGAACAATGGCTGTTCACTCGCCTGTTCGAAAAAGGCGTGATCTACAAGAAGAGCGGCACCGTGAACTGGGACCCGGTGGACCAGACCGTGCTGGCCAACGAACAAGTGATCGACGGCCGCGGCTGGCGTTCGGGCGCGCTGATCGAAAAGCGCGAAATCCCGATGTACTACTTCAAGATCACCGCGTACGCGGATGAACTCTTGTCGAGCCTCGACGATTTGCCGGGCTGGCCCGAGCAGGTCAAGACCATGCAACGCAACTGGATCGGCAAGTCCAAGGGCATGGAAGTGCAGTTCCCCTACAACGTCGACTCCATCGGCGCCGAAGGCGTACTGAAAGTCTTCACCACCCGTCCGGACACCTTGATGGGCGCGACCTACGTCGCCGTGGCCGCTGAGCACCCGCTGGCCACCCAGGCTGCGCAGAACAACCCTGAGCTGCAGGCGTTCATCGCCGAATGCAAAGGCGGCAGCGTGGCCGAAGCCGACGTCGCCACCCAGGAGAAAAAAGGCCTGCCGACCGGGCTGTTCGTCGAGCACCCGCTGACCGGCGCGAAGCTGCCGGTGTGGGTCGCCAACTACGTGTTGATGCACTACGGCGATGGCGCGGTAATGGCCGTGCCAGCCCACGACGAGCGCGATTTCGAATTCGCCGTCAAATACAGCCTGCCGATCAAGTCGGTCGTGCGCACCAGTTCGGGCGACACCAACCCGGCCCCGTGGCAAGACGCCTACGGCGAGCATGGCACCCTGATCAACTCCGGCGAGTTCGATGGCCTGGATTTCGAAGGCGCCTTCGACGCTATCGAAGTCGCGCTGATCAAGAAAAACCTCGGTGCCTCGCGCACCCAGTTCCGCCTGCGTGACTGGGGCATCAGCCGCCAGCGCTACTGGGGCTGCCCGATCCCGATCATCCACTGCGAAACCTGCGGTGACGTGCCGGTGCCGGAAGACCAACTGCCCGTCGTGTTGCCGGAAGATGTAGTGCCGGACGGCGCCGGTTCGCCCTTGGCGCGCATGCCCGAATTCTACGAGTGTACCTGCCCGAAATGCGGCGCCCCAGCCAAGCGTGAAACCGACACCATGGACACCTTCGTGGAGTCCTCGTGGTACTACGCCCGCTACGCCTCGCCACACTATGAAGGCGGCCTGGTGGAAAAATCCGCGGCCGACCACTGGTTGCCGGTAGACCAGTACATCGGCGGCATCGAACACGCCATCCTTCACCTGCTGTACGCGCGCTTCTTCCACAAGCTGATGCGTGACGAAGGCCTGGTGAGCTCCGACGAGCCGTTCAAGAACCTGCTGACCCAAGGCATGGTGATTGCCGAGACTTACTACCGTCGCGAAGCCAATGGCGCCTACACCTGGTTCAACCCGGCGGACGTCGAGTTGGTGCGTGACAGCAAGGCCAAGGTGATCAGTGCCAAGTTGATTTCCGACGGCCTGCCGGTGGAAATCGGCGGCACCGAGAAGATGGCCAAGTCGAAGAACAACGGCGTCGACCCACAGTCGATGATCGACCAGTTCGGCGCAGATACCTGCCGCCTGTTCATGATGTTTGCCTCGCCGCCTGACATGAGCGCCGAATGGTCCGACTCCGGCGTAGAGGGTTCGCACCGTTTCCTCAAGCGCGTCTGGCGCCTGGCGCACGCCCATGTCAGCCAGGGCTTGCCGGGCAAACTGGACGTTGCAGCCTTGAGCGATGAACAAAAAGCCATTCGCCGCAGCACCCACCTGGCCATCAAGCACGCCAGCCAGGACGTGGGCCAGCACCACAAATTCAACACCGCCATCGCCCAGGTGATGACGCTGATGAACGTGCTGGAAAAAGCACCGCAGGCCACCGAACAGGACCGCGCGCTGGTGCAGGAAGGCCTGGAAACGGTCACCCTGTTGCTGGCACCGATCACGCCACACATCAGCCACGACCTGTGGAGCCGTTTGGGTCACAGCGGTGCAGTCATCGATGCCGGCTGGCCGGTACAGGATGACAGCGCCCTGGTTCAGGACACGCTGCAACTGGTGATTCAGGTCAACGGCAAGCTGCGTGGCCAGATCGACATGCCCGCCAGCGCCAGCCGTGAAGAAGTCGAAGCCGCCGCCCGTACCAATGAGAACGTGCTGCGCTTCACCGAAGGCCTGACGATCCGCAAAGTGATCGTGGTGCCCGGCAAACTGGTCAATATCGTCGCTAGCTAATCGGATCGGGCGCCAAGGGCATAACCCTGGCGCCGAACAAAACCTCCAGGGCCTCGATAAGGCCCACATGGTTTCAAGGGGAGCATCAAAATGATCAAACGCAATCTGCTGGTTATGGGCCTTGCCGTGCTGCTGAGCGCTTGCGGCTTCCAGCTGCGCGGCACCGGCCACACCGAACTGGCGATCAAGGAACTGGACGTCACCGCCCGTAACTCCTACGGCGAGACCGTGCAACAGCTGCGCCAGGTCCTGGAAAGCAGCGGTGTCAAAGTCTATTCAGGCGCGGCTTACAAACTGAACCTGCTGGATGAGAAAGAAGAGCAGCGCAACCTCAGCTACGCCAGTGCCGGGCGTGCTTCGGACATCGAGCTGAGCACCACGCTCTTCTTCGAAATCCAGGGCCACGACCACCTGCCGTTGATGGGCGACAAGATCCAGGTACAGAAAGTCGTGAGTCACGACGGCAACAACCTGGTGGGCTCGGACTCCGAAACCATCCAGGTGCGCAAGGAAATGCGTCGTGAGCTGGTACAGCGCATGCTTCTGCGCCTGCAACTGATCACCCCGGAAAAACTGGATCAACTGCAGCAAACGGCAGATAACAAGGCCAAGGCCGATGCCGATGCGCTGAAAGCGGCGCAAGAGTATGAAAACAGCCAGCCGAAACAATCGCCTGTCGAAGTCCCAGCTGAGTAAGCCAGACGGGGCGCCCCTGGCGCCCCGTTCGCCCTGCCTATGAAACTTGCCCCCGCCCAACTCGCCAAGCACCTGCAAGGCAGCCTCGCGCCCGTCTACATCGTCAGCGGAGATGACCCTTTGCTCTGCCAGGAGGCTGCGGACGCGATCCGCACGGCCGCCCGTCAACAGGGCTTCGATGAACGCCAGGTGTTCAGCGCCGACGCCAGTTTCGACTGGGGGACGCTGCTGCAAGCCGGGGCGAGCATGTCGCTGTTTGCCGAAAAACGCCTGCTGGAACTGCGTCTGCCTTCGGGCAAGCCCGGCGACAAAGGTGCGGCGGCATTGATGGAATACTGCGGGCGCCCTGCCGAAGACACATTGCTGCTGATCAGCCTGCCCAAGCTGGATGGCAGCGCGCAGAAAACCAAGTGGGGCAAGGCGCTGGTAGAAGGCGGCCAGACCCAGTTCATACAGATCTGGCCGGTGGACAGCAGTCAGCTGCCGCAGTGGATCCGTCAGCGCCTGTCGCAATCCGGGCTGAGTGCCAGCCAGGACGCCGTAGAGCTGATCGCGGCGCGGGTGGAAGGCAACCTGCTGGCCGCCGCCCAGGAAATCGAAAAGCTCAAGCTGATGGCTGAAGGCGGCCAGATCACCGTCGAAACCGTACAAGGCGCCGTGGCTGACAGCGCGCGCTTTGACGTATTTGGCCTGGTGGACGCAATCCTCAACGGCGAACCCGCCCACGCCCTGCGCATGCTCGAAGGGCTGCGCGGCGAAGGCGTCGAGCCACCGGTGATTCTCTGGGCCCTGGCCCGGGAATTACGCCTGCTGGCCAATATTGCCCTGCAATACAGCCAGGGTATCCCGTTGGACAAGGCCTTCAGCCAGGCGCGGCCACCCGTATGGGACAAACGCAAACCGCTGATCAGCAAAGCCCTGCAACGACACTCGGCGCAACGCTGGGCGCAATTGCTGCTGGAAGCCCAGCGCATTGACGCGCAGATCAAGGGCCAGGCGGCGGGATCGCCCTGGATGAGCTTGAGTCGTTTGTCACTTTTGATGTCAGGACAGCGCTTGGCGTTGCCTGCTGAATAGTCCTACGTATCGCTGGGCTGGACAGAATCCAAACTTCGGCCGATGATTCGCACCGCATCATCAACCCGCCAAAGAGTACTGATCATGAGCAAAAAGCCATCCAAGCATGGCCCCAACAAGGCCAAATCCATCATTGCCCAGCCGTTGTTCCGCAGTCGCCAGGAACGAGCCGGCAAAGGCAAAGGCAGCTACCGCCGCGAAGCCTTCCAGTCTAATAGCTGGGAGGCTTCTTACTTTCTGGCTGCCTGAAGGCAAGCGCCCCTCTGGCATGATAAGGTCTGTACCTGATTCGTATTCCCTGGACCTGTGCATGCCCTCTAGTCTTTCCCGTCGTTGGCACCTTCGCCAACTGATCGCTGCCTCCAGCCTCATTCTGTTAGTCGCCTGCGCGGAAAAACCCACCGCCGCCGATGCCCAACCCCTGCCCCCGCTCCAGACTGCACCGGTAGCTGCGCCTGCCGTCGTTGCGCCACTGGCGGTGGACAACCTTGATATCCAGCCGACCCAGACCTTTGCCGAATGGCAGGCAGGCTTTCGCGTGGAAGCCCTGAAGGCCGGTATCACGCCCCAGGTTTTCGACACAGCCTTTGCCAATGTCGTCCCCGATATGGCGGTGATCCGTGCCGACCGCAGCCAGCCGGAGTTCTCGCGCCCGGTGTGGGAATACCTCGATGGCGCCCTGTCGCCGCTGCGCGTGCGCAATGGCCAGTCGCTGCTGGTGAAATACGCTGACACTCTGCAACGCATAGAGGACCGTTATGGCGTCGACCGCCAGGCACTGGTCTCGGTGTGGGGCATGGAAAGTAACTTCGGCCAGTTCCAGGGCAACAACTCGGTGATTCGCTCCCTGGCGACCCTGGCATATGAAGGCCGTCGCCCGGCATTCGCCCAGGCCCAATTGCTGGCGGCGCTGCAAATCATCCAGCACGGCGATATCTCTGCTGACCAGATGAAAGGTTCCTGGGCCGGGGCCATGGGCCAGACCCAGTTCATCCCGACCACCTACAACACCCACGCCGTGGACTTCGACGGTGACGGTCGCCGGGATATCTGGAACAGCCCGGCCGACGCCCTCGCTTCCACCGCGCACTACCTGCAAAGCTCCGGCTGGCAAAAAGGCCAACCCTGGGGTTTTGAGGTGCAGCAACTGCCGTTGAACTTCGACTACGCCCTGGCCGATGGCAGCGTGCGTAAAACCGTAGGCGAATGGTTGAAACTGGGAATCCAGGTGCCGCCTGGCGCCAGTGTGCCGGCCAACGTGGACCAGCTTTCCGCGGCCCTGCTGCTGCCCGCTGGCTATCGTGGCCCGGCGTTCCTGGTGCTGGATAACTTCCGCGCGATCCTCAAGTACAACAACTCGTCGTCCTATGCATTGGCGGTTGGTTTGTTGTCGGAACGGTTCGGCGGTGGTGGCTTGATTCGTGGGAACTGGCCAAAAGATGAGCTGCCATTGACCCGCTCACAGCGGATTGATTTGCAGACGGTGCTCAGCGCCCATGGTTACGATGCGGGCAACCCGGACGGGATCATCGGCGCCAACACCCGCAAGGCGATTCGTGCGGCACAGCAGTCCCTGGGCTGGCCGGCGGATGGGTATCCGACGGTGAAGTTGCTGGAGTCACTGCAAAGCCGATAGATCGGCGTATGGCTGCTACCGCATTCGCGAGCAAGCCCGCTCCCACATTTTGACCGTGTACCTCCTGAAGTAATGCGATCGAAATGTGGGAGCGGGCTTGCTCGCGAAGAGGCCTTTAGCAGCAGTACAAGGGTCAAGCCTTAAACACCACATCCTGCTCCAACACCAACCGCCTCTCCCCCGCATCCAGCCGCACCCTCGCGCCCATCGGCAAGGTCAGGTTCGGGTTGCAGTGCCCACTGCGCCAGCCGGACAGTACCGGAATGCACAACGGCTCGAAGGTCTGTTTCAGCAGTCGTTCAAGCGCAGCACTATCAACGCCCGCCACATCCCCCACCACCACACCCGCCACCTGAGCCAGCTTGCCGGCCAGGCGCAAATGGGTGAGCAACCGATCAATGCGGTACAACGGCTCGTTAACATCTTCGATAAACAGAATGATGCCCTCGGCGTCAATCTCATACGCCGTGCCCATCACCGCTGCGATCATCGATAGATTGCCGCCCAGCAGACGCCCACAGGCGATGCCTGGCTCGACGGTGGTCAGTGGGTAGGCCACCGGGTGAGTCAGCTGGCTACCGGCTTTCACTTGCCCCCGCAGCATGCTGAACAGCGACGACTCGGTAGGCTGTTGCTTTTCGCCTAACAGGTCAGCGTTGTACATCGGCCCGTGAAAGGTGACGAAACCGGCATAGCGGTTGATCGCCAGGTGTAAGGCGGTGATATCGCTGTAGCCTACGAATGGCTTGGGGTTGGCCCGCAGCAGGTCAAAGTCCAGGCGGTCCAGCAGGCGTGGGGTGCCGTAGCCGCCGCGCAGGCAGAAAATCGCGTCGATGGTCGAGTCGGCGAACGCCGCGTGCAGGTCATTCAGGCGTACGTCATCACTGCCGGCGAGATAGCCATCACGCTGGCTCACGCCCGGAAAGATCCGCAGTGTGTAGCCCCGGGCGCGCATCCATTGCATGGCCTTGTCGATATCCAGCTCGGCCGGCCCGGCAGGGGCAATCAGCCCGATCACGCCTTCGGCGCGCAGCGCAGGTACCG
Source organism: Pseudomonas sp. MWU16-30323 (assembly GCF_020515595.1). Taxonomy (NCBI): domain Bacteria; kingdom Pseudomonadati; phylum Pseudomonadota; class Gammaproteobacteria; order Pseudomonadales; family Pseudomonadaceae; genus Pseudomonas; species Pseudomonas sp. MWU16-30323. The sequence continues at coordinate 43,627 of NZ_JAIWYM010000020.1, read as the reverse complement.
CACAAGTGGTCAATTGAGTCGTCATCCATGGTTCTCCTCGTGTGGATTGCCCAAGGCACTCTAAACAGCAATGGTTGCAAACAGAAGAGGAAGAGTCAGTAGCAAATGTGGGAGCGGGCTTGGGTGGGAGCAGGCTTGCTCGCGAAAGCGCTCAGTCAGTCACCGGATAGGTCACTGATCCAACGCATTCGCGAGCAAGCCCGCTCCCACCCAAGCCCGCTCCCACAAGGGTCCTGCAGTGTCCGGCGTTCCGCGTATCAGGACACCAGGCTGGCCTTGACCAGTTTCGCCTGCTCGTCGGCGTGGTACGAGGAACGTACCAGCGGGCCGGAAGCGACGTTCTTGAAGCCCATCTTGTAGCCTTCTTCGGCAAACCAGGCGAAGACGTCCGGGTGCACGAAGCGCTGTACTGGCAAGTGGCTGCGGGACGGTTGCAGGTACTGGCCGAGGGTCAGCATGTCGATGTCGTGTTCGCGCATGCGCTTCATGACTTCGATCACTTCTTCGTCGGTTTCCCCCAGGCCCAGCATCAGGCCGGATTTGGTCGGAATGTGCGGCATCATCTGCTTGAATTTCTGCAGCAGGGTCAGCGACCACTGGTAGTCCGAACCCGGACGCGCGGCCTTGTACAGGCGCGGCACGGTTTCCAGGTTGTGGTTGAACACATCCGGCGGCTCGGCGGCGGTGATTTCCAGCGCCACGTCCATACGGCCGCGGTAGTCCGGCACCAGGGTCTCGAGCATCACGTTCGGCGACAGCTTGCGGATCTCGCGGATGCAGTCGGCAAAGTGCTGGGCACCGCCGTCGCGCAGGTCGTCACGGTCTACCGAGGTGATCACGACGTACTTGAGTTTCAGGTCGGCGATGGCGATGGCCAGGCTTTCCGGCTCGTTGACGTCCAGCGGCTTCGGCCGGCCGTGGCCAACGTCGCAGAACGGGCAACGACGGGTGCAGATGTCACCCATGATCATGAAGGTGGCGGTGCCGCCGGAGAAGCACTCGCCCAGGTTCGGGCAAGACGCCTCTTCGCAGACGCTGTGCAGCTTGTGTTTGCGCAGCAGGGCCTTGATGCGGTCGACTTCCGGCGAAACCGGGATGCGCACGCGAATCCAGTCAGGCTTTTTCGGCAGTTCGGTGGTCGGAATGATCTTCACCGGGATGCGTGCAACCTTCTCGGCGCCGCGCAGCTTGACGCCGGCTTCTACCTTGGCACGCGGGGCCGGACGCTCGGTAACATCCAGCGTCGGGATCATGGTTTGCACTGCATCAGTAGTCATAATCAGTCGATTCCGCCCGTTAGGGTCGTCTGCTCAGCATAGTCGAGGTGTTTGACGAGCTGCGCGCGCAGCCGGGCACTTACCTCGGCAAATTCTAGTGGTGTTGCGTGATCGCTCAACTGGGTCATCGCCAAACCGGCGTAACCGCAGGGATTGATCCGTCGAAACGGCGCCAGGTCCATGTCCACGTTCAAGGCCAGGCCGTGAAAGGAACAGCCGTGGCGAATCCGCAGGCCCAGGGAGGCGATTTTCGCGCCCTCTACGTAAACCCCCGGAGCATCCGGCTTGGCCGCTGCGGTCACACCGTAGCTGGCCAGCAGCTCGATCAGGCATGACTCCATGCGACTGACCAGCTCACGTACGCCAAAACCCAGCCTGCGCACGTCCAGCAACAGATAAGCCACCAATTGGCCTGGGCCATGGTAAGTCACCTGCCCGCCGCGGTCGACCTGCACCACCGGGATTTCTCCCGGCAGCAGCAAATGCTCGGCCTTGCCGGCCTGGCCCTGGGTGAAAACCGGCGGGTGTTCCACCAGCCAGATTTCATCCGGGGCTTCGGTGCCGCGCTCGTTGGTGAACCGCTGCATGGCGTGCCACACCGGTTCGTATGCCATTTGGCCGAGCTCGCGAAAGCCCAGGGTCTGTGACATCACAACACCATGTGCACGAAGCCGGTGGCCCGCAGTTCGCTGTTGATGTTGTAGAGCTGGTCCTGGTCAGTCGCAACGATGTGCAACTGAATGGTGGTGTACTTGCCGTTGGTGCTTTGACGCTCATCCACACGGTCATGGTTGATCGTTGCGTGTTTCTTGACGATCTCGATGATCTTGTCTTTGTTGCCCACACCCGTATCGCTGATCACCTTGACGGGATAGTCCACGTTTGGGAATTCGATCTTTGGCGCCTTTACTTCGGTATCGGTCATGGCGTAACGGCCTCGTAAGCGTAAGCCGTGGCGACGGGCATGACCCCGCGCCGGATCAGCGCGGGGTCATGCAGGTGCACACTATCAGTTGAACAAGCTGTAGAAGAATAGACGGATGCTATCCCACACGCGTCGGAAGATACCACCTTCGTCGACGGCGTCCAGAGCGATCAGGTCGGCGCTGTGCACCACCTTGTCGTCCAGCTTCACTTCGACCTTACCGATAACATCGCCCTTGGCGATCGGTGCGACCAGTTGCGGGTTCATGGTCATGCTGGCTACCAGCTTCTTGAGCTGGCCTTTAGGCATGGTCAAGGTCAGGTCTTCAGCCAGGCCGGCCTTGACTTGATGGGTCGCGCCTTTCCACACAGGGGCTTGAGCCAGCTCGGTGCCTTTCTGGTAGAAAGTCTGGGTTTCGAAGAAACGGAAGCCATAGGTCAGCAGCTTCTGCGTCTCGGCCGCACGGGCCTGCTCGCTGTTGGTACCGAATACCACGGCAATCAGGCGCTGGCCATCACGCACAGCGGACGACACCATGCAGTAGCCCGCTTCGTCGGTGTGACCGGTTTTCAGACCATCGACGGTCTTGTCACGCCACAGCAACAGGTTGCGGTTAGGTTGCTTGATGTTGTTCCAGAAGAACTCTTTCTGGGAGTAGATCGCGTAGTGCACCGGGTCGACACGAATGATCGCGCGCGCCAGGATCGCCATGTCGTGAGCCGACGAGTAGTGCTCCGGGTTCGGCAGGCCGGTCGGGTTCATGAAGTGGCTGTTGGTCATGCCCAGGTCGGCCACGGTTTTGTTCATCATGTCGGCGAACGCGTCTTCGCTGCCGGCGATGTGCTCGGCCAAGGCCACGCTGGCATCGTTACCGGACTGGATGATGATGCCGTGCAGCAGGTCGCTGACCGTCACCTGCGAACCGACCTTGATGAACATCCGCGAACCGCCGGTGCGCCAGGCGTTTTCGCTGACGGTCACCGGATCGTTTTCACCGATCTGGCCGCGACGGATTTCCAGGGTCGCGATATAGGCAGTCATCAGCTTGGTCAGGCTGGCTGGGGGCAGGCGCTGGTCACCGTTGTTCTCCACCAGCACGTTGCCGCTGGCGGCGTCCATCAGGACCCAGGCCTTGGCAGCCAGTTGCGGGGAAGCTGGCACCATTTCAACCGCCCAGGCGGCCGGGGTGATGATCAGCGAAAGAAGCAGGCACGTGCGTTTGGCTAAGGTGGTGATGTTCATCCGTCTCTCGAAATTGCTTATGGAAACTTGCCCTCGCGGGCAAAACTATTCAGACAGCCCGTCGCCAGACTGTCGCGTGTTCGGTTGTACGCCCACCCCTTGCCCCTGGGTTTTTATTGTTCAACGAGCCAACAACCAAGGCTCAAACCCGCATGCGAGCCTGAGCCATCAATCCTTTGTACTGCTTATTCGGCGGTGACCACGCTGGGTTGCCCCAGGTTGGCCATGCGCACGCTGTTCTGCACGTGTGCCACTTCGCTCGGCGAGCCGATCGGCCCCATGCGCACACGGTGCAAGGTTTGCTGGTTACGCACAATAGAGCTGATAAACACCGGCGCACTGACCATTCCGCTGAGCTTGGACCTTAACAGCTCTGCCGCGTCAGGGTTGGCGAAAGCACCCACTTGCAGGTACTGGCCGCCCACAGCAGAGGCTCCCGGCGCTGCATGGGGGATGACGACCGTGTCCGGGGCGTGCTGCGCCGGTGGCGGTGTCCACTGCTCGATCTTGCCGGCCGAGGCGGTGACTTGTGGTTGCGGGGTTTGCGGCTCGTTGAGCATCAACGGCGCCGGCTTGCCACGCTGGGCCCAGTACTGGGCCGGGTCGATACCTTCAACCTTCACCCGCGCCGTGCCGATCTCGGCATAGCCGAGCTTCTTCGCGGCGGCGTAGGACAAGTCGATGATCCGGTCCGAATAGAACGGCCCACGGTCATTGACCCGCAGGATTACCGAGCGGTTGTTGTCCAGGTTGGTCACGCGGACATAGCTGGGCAGCGGCAGGGTCTTGTGCGCCGCGCTCATGCCGTACAGGTCATACACTTCGCCGTTGGCGGTGTTCTGGCCATGGAATTTGGTCCCGTACCAGGACGCCGTACCCGATTGCACGTAGGTCTTGGAGTCTTGCAGCGGGAAGTAGTTTTTGCCCAGCACGGTATAAGGGTTGGCTTTGTAAGGACCGGTGTGCAGGGTCGGCGTGGCATCCGGGATCTTCGACACATCCACATCCCACCACGGCGCGCCGTCTTTGTGGGCGCGGTTGATATCCAGCCCCGGTTGGGAGCGGATGGCCGTGCCACCGGACTTTTGCACCGGTGCACGGCTGGTGGAGCAACTGACCACCAATAACGACAATGCGGCGTAAGCCACCAGCTTCAGGGGTTTGTACATCGGTGATACCGGCATTACTTGACGCCCCGTGCTTGGACCAGCATGTCTGACAGCTGATGCACGGCCATGGCGTACATCACACTGCGGTTATAACGCGTGATTGCGTAGAAATTCTTCAGGCCCATCCAATATTCCGGGCCATTTTCGCCTTCGAGGCGGAACGCCGTCACCGGCAGATCATCGCGTGGCGCATTCTGACTCGACCAGCCCAGCGCCCGCAACTCCCCCACTGTCTTGACGGGCTCGATACCCTGGGTCAGGCCTTCGTCGGCGCGGTCACCGGTCACATCGGCACGAATCACCACCGGCTCGCCGGCTACCCAACCGTGACGCTTGAAGTAGCTGGCGACGCTGCCGATGGCGTCATCGGGGTTGCTCCAGATATTGATATGGCCGTCGCCGTCGAAATCCACGGCGTAGGCGCGAAAGCTGCTCGGCATGAACTGCGGCAAGCCCATGGCCCCGGCGTAGGAGCCCTTGAGCGTCAACGGGTCGACCTGCTCTTCACGGGCCAACAACAGGAACTCGCGCAGCTCTTTGCGGAAGAATTCGGCGCGCGGCGGGTAATCAAAGCCCAGGGTCGACAAGGCGTCGATCACCCGGTAGCTGCCGGTGTTGCGACCGTAGAAGGTTTCGATGCCGATGATGGCCACGATCACTTGGGCCGGCACCCCGTATTCCTGCTCGGCGCGGGCCAGCACGGCTTCGTGCTGGCGCCAGAAGTCCACACCACGCGCCACACGGGCGTCGGTCAGGAACATCGGGCGATATTCCTTCCACTGCTTCACGCGCTCGGCGGGCCGGGAGATGGCGTCGAGGATTGCCTGCTTGCGCTGGGCCTCGCGGAACACGCCCATCAGCTGTTCACCGGCGAAACCATAGTCACGGGTCATCTCACCGACAAATTCGGCGACCTGGGGCGAGCCGTCGTAGTCGCCGGCCTGCGCTTCCTGCACAGCGGCCCCCAGCAGGCCCAACAGGCCCATCCAGGACACGTGCCGAGCAGCCCAGCCGCGCATTACTTGCATTGACATCTTCACCTTATTCAAACCTGTGCGATCCACTTACGATGGGTATGGATCGACATCAAAACCCCAAACGCTGACATCAATGTCACCAGCGAAGTTCCGCCGTAGCTAATGAACGGCAACGGCACCCCAACCACCGGCAACAGGCCACTGACCATACCGATGTTGACGAAAACGTAAACAAAAAACGTCATGGTGAGGCTGCCGGCGAGCAATTTGCCGAACAGCGTCTGCGCCTGGGCAGTAATCACCAGGCCGCGACCGATCAGCAGCAAGTAAATCAGCAACAGTGCGCAGATGCCCACCAGGCCGAACTCCTCGCCCATCACCGCGATAATAAAGTCGGTGTGGCTTTCCGGCAAAAAGTCCAGGTGCGACTGGGTGCCCAGCAGCCAGCCCTTGCCGAATACGCCACCGGAACCGATGGCGGCCTTGGACTGGATGATGTTCCAGCCGGTGCCCAGCGGATCGCTCTCCGGATCGAGGAACGTGAGGATTCGCTGCTTCTGATAGTCGTGCATGAAGAAGAACCACATGGCCACGGCCACCGGCACGGCGGCGGCCAGCACGCTGAGGATCCAGCGCCAGCGCAGGCCACCCATGAACAGCACGAACGCGCCGCCCGCGAGGATCAGCAGCGAGGTGCCAAGGTCGGGCTGGCGCACGATCAGGATAAACGGCACCCCGATCAATATCAGGCTGATGCCCACGTGCTTGAGCTGCGGCGGCAATGTGCGTTTTGACAGGTACCAGGCGATGGTCGCCGGCATCAGGATCTTCATGAATTCCGACGGCTGGAAGCGAATCACCCCCGGGATGTTGATCCAGCGGGTGGCCCCCATGGCGTTGTGCCCCATGACATCCACCACCACCAGCAGCAACACCCCGGCGACGTAACCCAGCGGCACCCAGCGCGCCATGAAGCGCGGCTCCAGCTGAGCGATCACCACCATCGACAACAGGCCCAGGCCAAACGAAGACGCCTGCTTGATCAGCAGGTCCCAGTTTTTGCCACTGGCCGAATACAACACAAACAGGCTGCCGGCCGCCAGGGTCAGCAGCAGGATCAGCAACGGGCCATCAATGTGCATGCGCTGCAGCAAGGTGGCGCGACGGCGCATCACATCCTCGCTGGAGAGGATGCGGTCAAAATTACTCTTCACGGGCCGTAGCCTCCACGCTGGATGGGGTGCCGCCATATTCGGGCTTGAGCTTGCCGTCTTCGGTCAACAGCCAGGCATCCATGACTTGACGCACCACGGGCGCTGCCACGCCGGAACCGGATTCACCGTTCTCGACCATCACCGCCACGACGATCTTCGGGTTGTCGGCCGGGGCAAAACCGACGAACAAGGCGTGGTCACGGTGGCGCTCCTGAACCTTGGAGCGGTCGTACTTCTCGCCCTGCTTGATCGCGACCACCTGGGCCGTACCACTCTTGCCGGCAATCCGGTATTGCGCGCCGACCGCCGCTTTACGCGCGGTACCCCGGGCGCCGTGCATCACTTGCTGCATGCCGTGGTTGACCTTGATCCAGTCGGACGGGTCGCGCAGCACAATGTCGGGAATCGGGTTTTCATCCACCGGGCGTTCGCCCTCGATGGTCTTGGCCAGGTGCGGACGGTTCCATACACCCTTGTTGGCCACCAGCGCAGTGGCCTGGGCCAGTTGCAGTGGCGTGGCCTGCATATAGCCCTGGCCGATCCCCAGAATCAGGGTTTCACCCGGGAACCACGCCTGACGACGGGTTGCTCGCTTCCACTCGCGGGACGGCATCAGGCCCGGGGATTCTTCGAACATGTCCAGGGAGACTTTCTGACCGAGGCCGAATTTACCCATGTACTCCGACAGCCGATCAATCCCCAGCTTGTGGGCCAGGTCGTAGAAGTAGGTGTCGTTGGACCGCATGATCGCCGTGTCCAGGTCCACATAGCCGTCGCCGGTACGGTTCCAGTTACGGTATTTGTGATCGTAGTTGGGCAGCATGTAGTAGCCGGGGTCAAACACGCGGCTCGACGCCGTGACCACACCCGAGTCCAGGCCGGCAATGGCCACCGCCGGCTTGATGGTCGAGCCTGGTGGATACAGGCCGCGCAGCACGCGGTTGAACAGCGGCCGGTCAATGGAATCCCGCAGCTCGGCGTAGGCCTTGAAGCTGATCCCGGTGACAAACAGGTTCGGGTCAAAACTGGGCTGACTGACCATCGCCAGCACTTCGCCCGTGCTCGGGTCCAGCGCCACCACGGCACCCCGACGCCCGCCCAGGGCCATCTCCGCCGCTTCCTGCAACTTGATGTCCAGGCTCAGCACGATGTCCTTGCCGGGCACCGGGTCGGTGCGCTTGAGCACCCGCAGCACGCGGCCACGGGCGTTGGTCTCGACTTCCTCGTAACCCACCTGGCCGTGCAGTTCCGGCTCGTAGAAACGCTCGATGCCGGTCTTGCCGATATGGTGGGTGCCGCTGTAGTTGACCGGGTCGAGGGTCTTGAGCTCTTTCTCGTTGATTCGGCCCATGTAGCCGACCGAATGCGCGAAGTGCGCCCCTTGCGGGTAATGGCGCACCAATTGCGCCACCACTTCCACACCCGGCAGCCGGAACTGGTTCACCGCGATCCGGGCGATCTGCTCTTCGGTCAGCTCGAACAGGATCGGCACCGGCTCAAACGGCCGGCGCCCCTGCTTCATGCGTTTCTCGAAGATCACCCGGTCTTCCGGTGTCAGTTGCAGCACCTCGACGATCACATCGAGGATCTGCTGCCAATCGCCGGAACGTTCGCGGGTCATGCTCAGGCTGAAGCTGGGCCGGTTATCCGCGACCACCACGCCATTGCGGTCGAAAATCAGCCCACGGGTCGGCGGAATCGGCTGCACGTGCACCCGGTTGTTTTCCGACAGTGTGGAGTGATAGTCGTACTGGATCACCTGCAGGAAATACAGGCGGGCAATCAGCACCCCCAGCAACGTCACCACCAAAATCGCGCCAAACACCACCCGCGCGCGTACAAGACGTGCGTCTTTCTCGTGGTCCTTGATGCGGATCGGCTGGGTCATCAGGCAGGGCGCAGATTATTTGTGGTAAGGGTGCCCGGACAGAACTGTCCAGGCGCGATACAGCTGTTCACCGATCAGAATTCTTACCAACGGGTGCGGCAGTGTCAGGGGCGACAGCGACCAGCGCTGGTCCGCCCGCGCGCACACTTCCGGCGCCAGCCCCTCGGGGCCGCCGACCATGAAGTTGACCGTGCGCGAATCCAGGCGCCAGCGATCCAGCTCCACCGCCAACTGCTCGGTGCTCCAGGGCTTGCCGTGCACTTCGAGGGTCACGATCCGCTCGTTGGGCCCGACCTTGGCCAGCATGGCTTCGCCTTCCTGACGGATAAAGCGGGCCACGTCGGCATTCTTGCCCCGGGTGTTGAGCGGTATTTCCACCAGTTCCAGCGCCAATTCGGATGGCAGGCGCTTGGCATATTCATGCCAGCCTTCTTCCACCCACTTGGGCATGCGTGAACCGACAGCGATCAGACGCAGGCGCACAGCCGTTCCTTATTCCTGGTCTTTGTTGAGCTTGTCGAAGTGCGCGTGGCCGACTTCAGGGCTGTGGTGCTTGCCATCCGCGGCACGGCTCTGCTCGGCGCCTTTCCACAGACGCTCCAGGTCGTAGAACTGACGGGCGTTGCTGGTCATCATGTGAACGATCACGTCGTCCATGTCCAACAGTACCCAGTCGCTGTCGCCCTTGCCTTCTTCACCCAATGGCTTGACGCCCTGGGCTTTGACCGCTTCGCGAACCTTGTCCAGCATCGCGCCGATCTGGCGGTTGGAGGTACCGGTGGCGATGATCATGAAGTCGGTGATGCTCTGCTTGTCGCGCACGTCCAGGACTTGAATGTCCTGGGCCTTCACGTCTTCCAGGGCAGCCACGGCAACCTTGACCAGCTCTTCGCCGGCCAGCTCAGGGCCGGTGTGGGCTTCTACTGGCAGAGGAGCGCTCTTGAACGTGCCTTTGCGCTTAACTTTGCTTACGTCTTTGTTCGTCATATAAAACTCGTTTTGCTCGTATGTTCGGGCGCTCGCTGCACGACTGTTCGTGCGTTCAAGCGCGCCTTTTCAGTTCGACGCACGGTAAAGCCCGTGCGCATCGATGTAGGCCAGGACCGCGTCAGGCACCAGGAAACGTACCGACTTCCCGCTGGCCAGCAGTTGACGGATCTGGGTGGCAGACACCGCAAGCGGGGTTTGCCAGACGAATGCAATATTCCCGCTCGGCCCGGTCAGGGCCAAAGGGTCACTTACCGACCGCGCTGCCAGCAGGTTGCGCAAGGCATCCGGCGATTCGGCGTCGGCATCCGGGCGTTGCAGCACCAGGATGTGGCAATGCTGGAGCAACTCTTCCCAGCGGTGCCAAGTGGGCAGGCCGCAAAACGCGTCCCAGCCCAAAAGTAGAAATAACTGGTCATCCGCGGCCAACTCGGCCCGCATCAGTTCCAGGGTGTCGACAGTGTAGGACGGTTTGTCGCGCTTGAGTTCGCGGTCGTCCACCACCAGCGGTGCAATGCCGGCCACCGCCAGGCGAACCATCTCCAGGCGCTGCTGCGCAGACACCTGCGGCGTGTCGCGATGGGGCGGCCGGGCGTTCGGTGCCAGGCGCAGCTCATCCAGCCCGAGGGCGTCCGCGACTTCCAGTGCACTGCGCAAATGGCCGATGTGCACGGGGTCGAAGGTGCCGCCGAGCAGCCCGATGCGTTTACCCATCAAGTGCGCACATGACCGTCACCGAACACCACGTACTTCTCGCTGGTCAGCCCTTCCAGGCCAACCGGGCCGCGTGCGTGGAGCTTGTCGGTGGAGATACCGATCTCCGCCCCCAGGCCATACTCGAAGCCGTCGGCGAAGCGCGTCGAAGCGTTGACCATCACCGAAGCGGAATCCACTTCGTTGAGGAAACGCCGGGCGTCGCTGAAATGCTCGGTGACAATGGCGTCGGTGTGCTTGGAGCCGTATTGGTTGATGTGTTCGATGGCCTGGTCCAGGTCGTCGACGATGCGGATCGACAGGATCGGCGCCGTGTATTCGGTGTACCAGTCTTGCTCGGTGGCTTCGATCACGTCGCTGCCGAGGATCGCCCGGGTACGTTCGCAGCCACGCAGTTCAACGCCCTTGTCGCGGTAGATGGCAGCCAGCGGCGGCAGCACGCGATCGGCAATGCCGGCGTGCACCAACAGGGTTTCCATGGTGTTGCACGGGGCGTAGCGATGGGTCTTGGCGTTGTCGGCAATGCGGATCGCCTTGTCGAGGTCGGCGGCGATGTCGATGAACACGTGGCAGACGCCGTCCAGGTGCTTGATAACCGGCACCTTGGCATCACGGCTCACACGCTCGATCAGGCTCTTGCCACCGCGCGGCACGATCACGTCGACGAATTCAGGCATGGTGATCAGCGCGCCAACGGCGGCGCGGTCGGTAGTCTCGACCACTTGCACCACTTCGGCCGGCAGCTCGGCCACGGCCAGGCCCTGCTGAATGCACGCGGCGATGGCACGGTTGGAATGGATGGCCTCGGAGCCGCCCCGCAGGATGGTGGCATTGCCGGACTTGAGGCACAGGCTCGCGGCGTCGATGGTCACGTTCGGGCGCGACTCATAGATGATGCCGATCACGCCCAGGGGCACGCGCATCTTGCCCACCTGGATACCCGAGGGCAGGTAGCGCATGTCGCGGATTTCACCGATGGGGTCAGGCAGCTTGGCCACCTGACGCAAACCTTCGATCATGTCGTCGATGCGCGCCGGCGTCAGCGCCAGGCGATCCAGCAAGGCAGGCTCCAGACCATTGGCCCGGCCGTTGGCCAGGTCTTGCTCGTTGGCAGCGGTCAGCTCGGAGCGCGAGGCATCCAGAGCGTCGGCGGCCGCCAGCAAGGCGCGGTTCTTCTGCGCCGTGCTCGCACGGGCGATCAACCGCGAAGCCTGACGGGCAGCGCGACCCAGGCGGGTCATGTAGTCAAGAACGGACTCAGTCATGGTCTGGTGGGGTCTTGGCAAAGAGGAAAGCGGCAGATTATAGCTGTGACGCCGTCCTACGGACAGCGGTGAGGGGCGGATGGTCGAAATGAACTGCAAAAACCCGACGTTCAGCGGGAATTAAGGCTGGAGTTGTTATCATCCTGTCACATTTAGCCGTATTACCTTTGATCGCCATGTCCAGTTTTTCGCCACTGATCCGCGCCAACGCCTTGCCCGACGGCTTTTTCGACCGTGACGCGCAACTGCTCGCGCGCGAATTGCTGGGAAAAGTCATTCGCCATCGTGTCGGCGATTTGTGGCTGTCGGCGCGCATTATCGAAACCGAAGCCTATTACCTCGCCGAAAAAGGCAGCCACGCGTCCCTCGGCTACACAGAAAAGCGTAAGGCTTTGTTTCTGGATGGCGGCCACATCTATATGTACTACGCCCGTGGCGGTGACTCGCTGAACTTCAGCGCCCACGGCCCGGGCAATGCGGTGCTGATCAAATCGGCCTATCCGTGGGTCGACGAAGTCTCCGGCCCGGCCAGCCTGGCGCAGATGCTGTTGAACAACCCGGATGCCAGCGGCAAGCCGCGCCCCTCGCAAAAGCTGTGTGCCGGCCAGACCTTGCTGTGCAAGGCGCTGGGTTTGAAAGTGCCGATGTGGGATGCCAAGCGCTTTGACCAGGAGCGGCTCTACGTGGAAGACGTGGGGCTGGCGCCGGCGCAAATCATCCAGACCACCCGGCTGGGCATCCCCGGCGGGCGTGATGAACACCTGATGTACCGCTTCGTCGATGCCGGTTATGCGCCGTATTGCACACGGAACCCGCTGCGCCGGGGCCAGGTCGAAGGCCGCGACTATTTTTTGATTTGAAACACACTAGCCCCCTGTAGGAGCGAGCTTGCTCGCGAAGCACCCGAGAGCGCCGCGCTAAACCAGATAGCCCGCGTCAGCGTTAACGACCTTCGCGAGCAAGCTCGCTCTACAGAGGGGGTAATATTCACAAAGGGAGTTTGATTGTATGGGCCCATGGCTCGATGGCATTACCGGCTGGCTGACACTGAACCCGCAATGGCTGGCCGTGGCGGTGTTTATCGTGGCGTGCGTGGAGTGCCTGGCCATTGCCGGCCTGATCGTACCGGGCACGGTATTGCTGTTTGCCATCGCCGCCCTGGCCGGCAGCGGCGCACTGTCCCTGGGAGAAACCCTGTTGCTGGGCTTCCTCGGCGGCGTGCTGGGCGATGTTGTTTCCTACTTCCTCGGTCGCCATTTCCACCAGAACATCCGGCGCCTGCCCGGCCTGCGGCATCACCCCGAATGGATGAGCGGCGCCGAGGCTTACTTCCAGAAGTACGGCATCGCCAGCTTGTTGGTAGGACGCTTCATTGGCCCGCTGCGGCCGATGTTGCCGATGGTTGCGGGCATGTGCGACATGCCCTTCCCACGTTTTGCTGCCGTGAGCCTGCTGGCCGGCGCGGGATGGTCGGTGGCGTATCTGCTGCCGGGCTGGGCCACCGGCGCGGCCTTCCGCCTGCCATTGCCCGAAGGTTTCTGGCCGGAGGCCGGGATTGTCGCCGCGTGCCTGGCGGTGCTGATCGGCGTGAGCCTCAACAGCAGCCTGCGCGGCCACCGGCGCGCCACCCTGTGGATTGGCTGCATGGGCGGCACATTGCTGCTCGCGCTGTTTATCGGCTATCCCTACCTCAACGACTTTGACCAGGGCTTGATGGCACTGGTGCAGGAACACCGCGGCCCGGCAATCGATCGGGCAATGGTGATGGTGACCCAGCTCGGCGAGTTCAAGAAGATGTTTGTGGCCAGCGCCGTGTTGACCGGCCTGTTGGTAGTGGCGCGGCAATGGCGCCAGGCAATCTTTGTCGGCGCCACCCTGCTGGGCGCGGCACTGATCAATACCGGGACCAAGCTGTTTTTTGCGCGGATGCGCCCTGAAGTACTGACCGACCCGCTCACCAGCTTCAGCATGCCCAGCGGCCATGCGTCCGGCTCGTTTGCATTCTTCCTGGCCTTGGCGGTGCTTGCCGGTCGCGGTCAACCGACACGACTGCGCCTGACCTGGCTGGTGCTTGGCTGCATTCCCGCCGCCACCATCGCGATTTCCCGGGTGTACCTGGGCGCGCACTGGCCGACGGACATCCTCGCCGGCACCCTGCTGGCAATGACGGTGTGCGCCTTCAGCCTGACGTTAAGCCAGCACCGCAGCCTGTTGCCACCGATGCCGCCTAAAGTCTGGTGGCTGATCCTGCCGGTGTGTGGCGCGGTGCTCGCGTTCATTGCGTTTACCGGCACTTCCCACGCACTGCTGAGGTACGCCTACTAGGCAGGCCCCAGCCAATCCAGGGGTGCAGCGCGGCGTTCGACGCTGCGCTCGCGCCGCTCCAGAAGCATTTCGTCAGCAATCTCCGCGGCGCGTTCAGCGATGTACTCCGCACCGCGACCGTCGTTCATATGAAGAATTTGCGTGGTGATGGCCATAAAAAACGCGTCCCACACGACTTGCTCCGATTGCGAAAGCCGAATCATCCTTTTCCCCTGATCATCATTACGTGATTGCCAACTATTTCAGGCAACGGGATCAGGACAACCACGGAAAATCTGAAGACGGGGAAGGACAAGTCCGAGTGACACTCGCGGGTCAGGTGAACAACTCGCCCTGCAACTCATCCAGCAGCAACTGGATCGCGTCCAGGCGCTGTTGCGGGTCATCGAGTTGCAACAGGTCGATCTTGTCGGCCTCGGTAAACGGCAGCAGATAGGCCAATTGATTGCCCAAGGCTTGCTGGCCGTCGGCGTGGGTGCCCATATCCAGGGACGCCACCATCGGATGCTCGGCCAGGGCATGGAGCAACGCCAACAAGTCGGCGTCTTCCTCTTCCAGGGGTTGCTCGGGCTGCTCGTCCAGCCATTGCACCTCGGCCACCAGCAGTTGGTCCTTCTGCACACCGGCATCACGCACGCGGAAACGCCGGCCACCCTCGACCCGAATCCCCAGCAGGCCATTGTCCTGCTGCTTGAAGTCGCGGATCAGCGCCTCGCAACCAATCAACGCATAGCCATCCGGCGCCAGCCCCACTTCCTTGCCGTCGAGGATGCACACCACGCCAAAGCTTTCGCCCTTTTTCATGCAGCGGCTGATCATGTCCAGGTAACGCGCCTCGAACAATTGCAGGTCGAGGGTGCACCCGGGAAACAGCACGGTATTGAGTGGGAAAAGCGCCAGACTCATAAAGGTTTCCTTAAACCCGACTTAAATAACCAGCGACACGGCCAACGGCAGGAAGACCGCCGTGGCCACGCCCATCAGACTCATGGCCAGCGCCGCAAAGGCGCCGGTTTCTTCGCTTTCCTGCAAGGCCACCGAGGTACCCACGGCGTGGGCGGTCATGCCCAACGCCATGCCGCGCGCCTCGGGGCTGTGCACGCCCAGGCGCGATAAATACGCCGGGCCGATCATCGCGCCGATCACCCCGGTGATCAGCACAAACACCGCCGCCAATGCCGCCACGCCGCCGATCTGCTCGGCCACCAGCATCGCAATCGGCGAGGTCACGGACTTGGGCGCCAGGGTCATCAGCATCATGTGCTCAGCGCCAAACCACCAGCCCAACAGCACGCACAGGCCGGTCGCCAATACGCCTCCCACCACCAGCGTAGTAAAAATTGGCCAGAACAATTGGCGAATCCGTCGCAGATTCAGGTAAAGCGGCACCGCCAGGGCCACCGTCGCCGGGCCCAGCAGGATGCTCATGATCTCGGTGCTCTTGCGGTACTCGACGTAGGTCAAGCCGCAACTGAGCAACACGCCGATCACCAGCAGCATCGACACCAGCACCGGCTGCAGGAAAATCCAGCGGGTTTTCTCGAAGCCGGCCAGCACCAGCTGATAGGCGCCGAGGGTGATACCGATGCCGAACAGCGGGTGATGAATGACCGCCGTCCACGCGCCGTGCCAGTCGAAGATCATTGATCCTTCTCCTTGCGCTTGACCATCTGCTGCATCAGCACGCCGACAAAGCCCATGGCGATCACCAGCGACAACACCAACGCGCCGACGATGGCCCAGAAGTCGGCGACGATGTCCTTGGCATACACCATCACGCCGACCGCAGGTGGCACCAGCAGCAACGGCAAATAACGCAGCAGACTGCTGGCCGCCAGGCTCAAGGGCTCACCGACTTCGCCGCGCCACACCAGGAAGGCCAGCATCAGCAGCAGTCCGATAATCGGCCCCGGCAACACCGGGACAAACAAATGATTGATCGCCGTGCCGAGCAATTGAAACAGCACCAGCCATGTCAGACCGCGTAACAGCATCCGTTCTTCTCCCCCAAAAGCGTGTCGGCATTATAAGCACGCTGCCTCTATGGAACGGCATTCGCCAAAAGCATGGTGGGTTGACCGGGCCAAGTGCCCATGATGATCTACATTGGTTCTCTGGACCTGTCCAAAAATACAAAACGATGAAGCCAACCGAGCAAAGAAGGAGAGTCGCAATGCCCTCAGTACCCGTAGAGCAACTCAAGGATTATGTCGGCAAGGAACTGGGACGTTCCGCATGGCTCACCATCGACCAGGAGCGCATCAACCTGTTCGCGGAGGCCACCGGCGATTTTCAGTTCATCCACGTCGACCCGGTGAAAGCCGCCAAGACGCCGTTTGGCAGCACCATCGCCCACGGTTTCCTGTCACTGTCGCTGATACCCAAGCTGATCGAAGACATCCTGATCATGCCCGAAGGCCTGAAAATGGCCGTCAACTATGGCCTGGACAGCGTGCGCTTCATCCAGCCGGTGAAGGTCGACTCCAAAGTGCGCCTGGCCGTGACCCTCACCGACGCCATCGAGAAAAAACCCGGGCAATGGCTGCTTAAGGCCACCTGCACCCTGGAAATCGATGGCCAGGAGAAACCGGCGTATATAGCCGAGTCGTTGTCACTCTGCTTCGTCTGAGCCTGGCCGTGGTGAGCCCGCCTGCTCACCACAATTCATGTAAATTTATGTATAGATCTCGCAGCTGCGGCATACTCGGCGCTCAATTATCCGGATCCCGCTATGCGCCCACTCGCTCCCCTTGCTCTTGTCCTGTTGCTCTCCGCGTGCGGCGACGGCGAATCGCTGTTGCCGCCCGATGCGCGGCTGCCCGATGGCGGTCGTTACCGTGGCGATGTGGTCAATGGCTTGCTGCAAGGCCAGGGCCGAGTGGACTACCCCAACGGCAGCTGGTACGCCGGCCAGTTCGATAAAGGCCAGTGGCACGGCCAGGGTGAGTGGCATGGCAGCAATGGCGAAGTCTATAAAGGCCAGTTCCAGCAAGGCCTGTTCGACGGCCAGGGCAGCCTGACCACGGCGGCTAACAGCTACGTCGGCGGGTTCAAACAAGGCAAACGCAACGGCGAAGGCACCCTCAAAGAAGGGCAGATGACCTATCGCGGCGAATTCAAGGACGACCAGTATTCCGGTCTCGGCCGTCTCGAACTGGCCGACGGCAGCCAGTACCAGGGCCAGTTCGCCCACGGCAAGCCCAACGGCGAAGGCCAGCGCAACGACGACAGCGGCAACCAGTTCAGCGGCCACTTCGTCGATGGCCAGTTGGAGGGCAACGGCACCTTCAACAGCGCCGACGGCGACATGTACATCGGCCACTTCAAACAGAACCAGCTCAACGGCAAGGGCCGTTATGAAAACGCCGACGGCGACGTGTGGATCGGCGAATTCAAGGAAGGCGCCCTCAGCGGCAAGGGCGAACTGATCGGCGTCGACGGCAGCCACTACGTCGGCCAATTCGTTGACTGGCGCTTCACAGGCACAGGCCGCCTGAACCTCACCGACGGCAGCTTCTATATTGGCGGCTTCGACAGCGACAGCTATCAAGGGCGCGGCACCCTGGTGCTCGCCGATGGCACCGTGCAGGCTGGCACCTGGGTCAACGGCATGCGGGTGCGCGACGCCGATGGCAAATTATTGCCTGACCCATTGGAGATCGGCCTGTTTGCCCAGGGCCGCTTACTGGATGAGGCCCTCGCCGCCGTGCCCCCGTCCAAATCGGGCGTGGAGCTGTACAGCCTGGTGGTGGCCGGCGACGGTAAACAAAGTGTGTTCCTGCGTGAAGCCGACTACGTCAGCAACATGCTCGCCACCCGCTTCGGCGCCTATGGCCAGATCCGCCTGGTGAACCATCGCGACCATATCGCCGACCGCCCGATGGCCACTCGTGAAAGCCTGCGCCGCGCGGTGCAGACCCTGGCCGAACGCAGTGGCCCGCAAGACCTGGTATTCATCTACCTCACCAGCCACGGCACCCACGAACACGAACTGGTGCTCGACCAGCCGCGCATGGAGCTGGCCGACCTGCCAGCCGATGAACTGGCCGCCGTGCTGGCACCGCTGAAAAACCGCGACAAGATCATCGTGATTTCGGCCTGCTACTCCGGCGGGTTCATCCCGGCCCTGAAAGACGAACATACCCTGATCATGACCGCCTCACGGGCCGACCGCGTGTCGTTCGGCTGCTCTGAAGAGGCCGACTTCACCTACTTCGGCGACGCCCTCTTCGCCCAGGCCTTCAACCAGACCGACGATTTGCAGCAAGCCTTCAAGCTGGCGCAGACCCACGTGGCCGAACGCGAGCAGGCGGACAACTTCGAAGCCTCCGAACCGCAGATCTGGGCCCCCAAAGGCGTGATCGCCCACTGGCAATTATTACGCAAACAGCAGGCACGAAAGGCGCTCGAAAGCGTCTCAATGAATAGCAAGGAAGCCAAGAGCAACTAAGCTGAATCTGTATAAAGGGGGAAACACCATGTACCTGACGCCTCAGCACATTTTGCTCGCCGGAGCCACCGGCCTGACCGGGGAGCACCTGCTGGACCGCCTGCTCAACGAGCCGACCGTGACCCGGGTGCTGGCGCCCAGCCGCAAGCCGCTGGCCGAGCATCCACACCTGGAAAACCCGGTGGGCGACCCGGCGGTATTCCTGCCGCAGTTGAGCGGCCAGGTGGACATCGCCTTCTGCTGCCTGGGCACCACCATCAAACAGGCCGGGTCCGAAGCAGCCTTCCGCGCCGTCGACCTGGACATGGTCGTGGCCTTTGCCAAGCGCGC
This sequence comes from Pseudomonas sp. MWU16-30323, assembly GCF_020515595.1. NCBI lineage: Bacteria > Pseudomonadati > Pseudomonadota > Gammaproteobacteria > Pseudomonadales > Pseudomonadaceae > Pseudomonas > Pseudomonas sp. MWU16-30323. Next base: position 24,864 of record NZ_JAIWYM010000020.1, on the reverse strand, counting down.
CCGGGAAATGGGGGCGCGGCACCTGATCGTGATCAGCGCAATTGGTGCCGACCCGAAATCCTCGATTTTCTACAACCGGGTCAAGGGCGAGATGGAACAGGCGCTGAAGGCTCAGGATTGGCCGCAGTTGACCATCGTGCGGCCTTCGCTGCTGCTGGGTGAGCGGTTGGAGCCACGCCTGGCCGAGCAACTGGCCGGGCCATTGTCGCGGCTGATTCCGGGTAAGTACCACGGCATTGAAGTGTGTGAACTGGCGCGGGCAATGTGGCGGCTGGCGCTGGAAGAGCAGAATGGGGTGCGGGTTGTGGAGTCGGATGAGCTGCGCAAGCTCGGCAAGTAATTTTGCAGTGAGGCGACGGGCCTCATCGCGGGCAAGCCCGACTCCCACATTGACCGCGCTGTCATGGCGAACACAGTCTCATGTGGGAGCTGGCTTGCCTGCGATGAGGCCGGCATAGGCGCCGACCCTTTCAGCCCCTAGAGCCCACCCGTCGCGTTAAACCCAACCCCCAACACCGTCAGCACCGACAGCGGCAACAGCAGCGTGTCGAGCAGCGCGCTGGCCGGCAGGTCCACATGGGGATAGCTCGGCGCCTCGGCCCCAAAGCGATCCATCGCGCAACACCCCCCCTGAATGGCATACATATCCAGGCGCGTCCCGGCATACACCACCGGCGCCCCGGGTTGCGCCGCATCCAACGTACGCGCCGTCGCGCACCCCGTCAGTTGCAGCGCCAGCAAGGTCATCAGGAGTTTATTCATCACTGCTCAAATGGTGCTCGCCCCAGCGCGGCAGCATGTCCTGGGGAATGTTCAGCAGGTTGAGAATCCGCGCCACCACAAAGTCCACCAGGTCATCGATGGTCTGCGGCTGGTGATAGAAGCCCGGCGACGCCGGCAAGATGGTCACGCCCATGTTCGACAGTTTGAGCATATGCTCCAGGTGGATGCTCGAATACGGCGCCTCGCGCGGCACCAGTATCAACTGGCGACGCTCCTTCAAGGTCACGTCCGCCGCGCGCTCGATCAGGTTGTTGCAGGCCCCCGTGGCAATCGCCGACAGGGTCCCGGTGGAACACGGCACCACCACCATCGCGGCGGGGGCGCCAGAGCCCGAAGCCACCGGCGACATCCAGTCTTCCTTGCCATAGACCTTGATCTGCCCCGCCGCCGCACCGGTGTACTCGGTGAGGAAGGCCTGCATCATCTGCACCTTGGGCGGCAACGCCACATCGGTCTCGGTGGCCAGCACCAGTTGCGCGGCCTTGGAGATCAGGAAGTGCACCTCGCGGTCTTCGCGCACCAGGCAGTCCAGCAGGCGCAAGCCATAGGGCGCGCCAGACGCGCCGGTCATCGCCAGGGTGACGCGTTCCGGGCCGCTCACTTGAGGGCCTCGGCGAGTTTGCCGTGCAGGCCGCCGAAGCCGCCGTTGCTCATGATCACTACATGAGTGCCGGGCTTGGCCTGGTGTTTCACGTGTTCGATGATGCCGTCCAGAGAGTCGCAGCAAATCGACGGTACGGTGCACCGCGCGGCAATGGCGGGCAGGTCCCAACCAAGGTTGGCCGGTGCATACCAGACCACCTGGTCGGCATCGTTGACGCTTTCCGGCAAACCATCACGGTGGGCGCCCAGCTTCATGGAGTTGGAGCGTGGCTCGATAATCGCGATTACCTGGGCGTCACCCACGCGCTTGCGCAGGCCATCCAGTGTGGTGGCGATGGCCGTCGGGTGGTGGGCAAAGTCGTCGTAGATGGTAATCCCATTCACTTCGGCGACCTTTTCCATACGGCGCTTGACGCTTTTGAATGCGCTCAAGGCCGCGATGCCCATGGATGGCACCACCCCGACATGCCGCGCAGCCGCCAGGGTGACCAAGGCGTTGGCGACGTTGTGCTGGCCCGTCATGTCCCAATCGACGATGCCTTGGGCGACACCTTCGAACAGCACTTCAAATTTTGAACCGTCTTCACTCAGCAGTCTGACCTGCCATTGGCCGCCCGCGCCGGTGGTTTGTACCGGGGTCCAGCAGCCCATCTCGATGACTCGCTGCAGGGCTGGCTCGGTGGTGGGATGAATCACCAGGCCTTCGCTTGGGATTGTGCGCACCAAGTGATGGAACTGCCGCTCGATGGCCGCCAGATCAGGGAAGATGTCCGCGTGATCGAACTCCAGGTTGTTCAGGATCGCCGTACGCGGGCGGTAGTGAACGAACTTGGAGCGCTTATCGAAGAACGCGCTGTCGTATTCATCGGCTTCGATGACAAAAAACGGGGTGTCTCCGAGGCGCGCCGACACCGAGAAATTCTGCGGCACGCCACCAATCAGGAAGCCCGGGCTCATGCCCGCATGCTCCAGCACCCAGGCCAGCATGCTGCTGGTGGTGGTCTTGCCATGGGTACCGGCAACCGCAAGTACCCAACGGCCTTGCAACACATGGTCGGCCAGCCATTGCGGGCCAGACACGTACGGCAAACCTTTATTCAGTACATATTCGACTGCCGGGTTACCGCGCACCATGGCATTGCCGATCACGACGAGGTCCGGGACCGGGTCGAATTGCGCCGGGTCATAACCTTGGGTCAGCTCAATGCCCTGGGCCTGCAGTTGCGTGCTCATGGGTGGGTAAACATTGGCATCGGAGCCAGTAACATGATGGCCCAGTTCTTTGGCGAGCACCGCCATCGAGCCCATGAACGTGCCGCAAATACCGAGAATGTGAATGTGCATAGTCGACCTCGTAAAACATCGAGGCAGGTTAGCGCAGGGAAGGGAAAATCGCACTCTTTAGCTGTAGCACGCAGGCCTTGCGGGCTGACCGCCATTGCTTGTCAGAGCGTAGGGGAATATTCAATGAGTCCGGTGCCACAGGATGCATCCATGGCATCGGACCCATCGCCAGTTTGACTGAGCATCATCCGTGACTCGAAAGTTTACGCGGGGTTATGTCACACGACGTTTGTTTCGGCAGACTCCGCCGGTAACTCCAGCGTTTTCACGTGCAACAACTTCCCAATAAACTTGTTTAATGCGTCGTATTTTTTATCAATAACATCCAGACGGCCTTTGTCATCGGTGCCGTCTGTGGGAGTGGCCATATAAGGCCGGAATACCATGTCGTTTTCGTCCGCCAGTTTTTTAAGCTGTTCCTCGGCAGTTTTATACAAGTTTTCAAGCGTTTCCAGACGTTCGCTTGGTGTACGCGACGAGGAGTCGCTCATTTGAAGTGCCGGCACATCCTTTCCTTGACGAATTGCCAAAACATTGTTGGCAATGACTTCCATGCGCAACTCGGCTAAGCCAAAACGCGCGGTCGTGGTCCCCGTGTCGGAGCCCTGCCCGGCAACGACCGATGTGGTCCCGTCGGTTTGAGCGGCAGGCACCTGCGTGCCTGGGGCCGGCTGGTGAGCCGCAGGGAGCAGCGGCGTATTGTTTGTAAACTGCGCCTTGATTTTCTCGCCAGACCAAACCAGGCCTGCGTAGGTAGCAATGCTGAAGGGAGCACTGACCAGACCGGTGACACCCGCACCGATAAAGGCGTCGCGGGTTACCGTCGCCGGGCCGGGCTCAGTCTTGAACACACCGGCTTTGACCAGGCGATCAGCAACCATCAGGTTTTGAGTCACCTGTTCCATGCTTTTCGGTTCTGCGCTGACCTGAGGCTTGAACGGCCTAGTAGCCCCTTGGCTCATCAATTTTTGTTGTGTCAGCGTTTGAAAGGTATTGGTTTTCTCGGATTTGGATTGGGTTGGTTTTTTTTCTGTGCCCGGATTTTTCCCTAACCCGGATTTGTTTTGGGGGGTTTTGGTCACATGGGGGCTGCCCTGGCTGCCGGTACGTACCAGCGGAGGATTTGCACCGCCAGTGCGCGCGCCCGCTCCTGCATATGTTACTGGAGGTATATTGACCGAACCCGAAGCGGGCCTAGTTTTAAAAGTCATGACTATTATCTCACTCGTTTTTACTATTTACGCATAATCGCTATTAGCGAGTTATCGGAACATCCGACAACCACCAAGTTAGTAACTAAACAGACAATTAACGTTCCAGAAGACCGGCACCGACACGCGCAAATAAATGACAAAACATTAATACGGTGCGACACTAATTATTTAACGCACTGTCGCCCACAACACAGTTTTATCATTCACAGCCGAAACAAGTAACGCCATCATTACACCTGACGCGCTATTCCATACTTACGTAACTTTCTATAAAGCGTATTTCTGCTGACCCCAAGCACCGTCGCCACGTGCGTCATATGCCAGCGTTGCTGCGCCAATGTCGCCAGCAATGCCTGGCGCTCGGCAGCATCCAGCAATGAATTTGCCGGTTCGCTCACCGCCACCGGCACGGCTTGCACGGCACGAATCTGCGCAGGCAGGTCATCAAGCCTCACCCGCCCGTCCTCACACAGCGCGGCGAGGGTGCGCAACACCGTGCGCAACTGTCGCACGTTGCCCGGCCACGCGAACGCCAACAGGGCCTGGCGGGCCTCGCCGTCAAGCTGCACCGCCTGATCTCCCGCTTCTTCGGCCAGCAGGAAGTCCAGCAGTTGCAACTTGTCACTGCGCTCGCGCAACGGCGGCAAGGCCACCTCCAGACCATTGAGCCGGTAATACAGGTCTTCACGAAAACTACCGTCCTGCACCCGATCAAGCAGATTACGGTGGGTAGCGCTGATAATTCTGACGTCCACCGCTTGCGGTTCACCGCCGATGGGCACCACCAAGCGGTCTTCAAGCACCCTTAATAGTCGGGTTTGCAAGGCAAGCGGCATATCGCCGATTTCATCCAGAAACAACGTTCCACCATCCGCCTGCTGCAGCTTGCCGCGCATGCCTTCCTTGCGGGCGCCGGTAAAACTGCCGCCGCGATAACCGAACAGCTCGCTTTCGATGAGGCTTTCCGGGATCGCGGCGCAGTTGAGGGCCACAAAGGCTTTATCTGCGCGCAGGCTGGCATGGTGCACGGCCTTGGCAAATGCCTCTTTGCCAGACCCGGTTTCCCCCTGGATCAGCAAAGGCACATCCCGTTCAAACACCCGCAAGGCTCTGCGGAAATCGTTTTGCAGCGCCGCGTCTCCAAGGCAAATGCCCGGCAATCGCGACCGCTCCGGCAGGGCATGGGCCACCGGCACCGGTACGCTGCGTGGCTGGCCGCGCAACACCGCAAACAAGCCACGGCCGTCGCGGGTACGCAGGGGCCAACTGGCGCTGGCGTTCGCGCTGGCACGCCCGAGCAACTCATCGAGCGAACAATCGAAAAACGCCTCGACCGGCTGCCCCAACAACCCGCTTCGGATTTGCCCGAGCAGGTTCAACGCACTCTGGTTAACCGCGCAAATACGCCCCTCACCATCGAACGCCAGCAACCCTTCGCTGAACAGGCCCACGGACTCCGCCTGCAAATGAAAGCGCAGCAACCAGTGATGCTCAAAATGGCGCAGGAAGTAACAGCTCTCGATCATCTTCGCCGAAAGATTGACCAGCGCCATGGTGTGGAACTGGCTCTGGCGCGACACCGCTTCCCGGGCCGAAGACACATCCAGCACCGCCAGCAGCTCGCCATGGGGGTCGAACACCGGGCTGGCCGAGCAGGTCAGGCCGGTATGCCGGCCACGGAAGTGTTCATCGCGATGAATCGTCAGGGACTGGCGCTCCACCAGGCAGGTGCCGATGCCATTGGTGCCTTCACAGGCCTCGCTCCAGTCGGCGCCAAGCCACAGCCCGGCACGCTCGAAAATCTTGCGCTCGCTGGGGGCGGTGACGCAGTTGAGGATCACCCCACGGGCGTCGGTCAGCAGTACCGCGTGCCCAGCGCCGGAGAGCTGTTGGTGCAGGCTGTTCATTTCGCTGCCGGCAATGCTCAACACTTGTTGCAGGCGCTCGCGGCTTTCCAGCAGGCGGCCATGTTCAAGCACGGTGGGCGCGATGGTCAGCGCGGGGTCGAGGTGATAGTCCTCCAGGCAACGCAGCCAGGAGCGGGCGATGGACGGATCGCTGCCGGGGCCGTGCAACGGGTCCTGGCCACGGGTGACCGTCAGGACTTGCTGGGCATGGCGACTGAAATGATCGTTTTGCATGTTCTTATTATTCTCCCTGCGTGAACTACCGCGCGCGAGTGCCCAGCATCCTCCAGCCTCCCGACCATTGCAATCCCGGGCAGACCCACCGGTCACAGGCTGTACCGCTTGTGGCACAAACTGTCACCCAGGCTGTACCAAGCTTGCCACAGCTACGGTTTGCAACAACCTCTAAACCCTTGATTTACGGGCGCTACGAGGCACTGGCCCGACCTTTGCTCTACGCTTTAACAAGCACAACCGTGCGTCCTCCAATAAACACAAAAAAGCCAGGAGATACCCACCATGCGTTACGCACACCCCGGTACTGAAGGCGCTATCGTTTCGTTCAAGGCCAAGTACGGCAACTACATCGGCGGTGAATTTGTCGCGCCGGTCGATGGCAACTATTTCACCAACACCTCGCCGGTCAACGGCAAGCCCATCGCCGAATTCCCGCGCTCCACGGCCAAAGATATCGACAAGGCCCTGGACGCCGCCCACGCCGCCGCTGACGCCTGGGGCAAGACCTCGGCCCAGGACCGCTCGCTGGTGCTGCTGAAAATCGCCGACCGCATCGAACAGAACCTCGAACTGCTGGCCATCACCGAAACCTGGGACAACGGCAAGGCCGTGCGCGAAACCCTGAACGCCGACATCCCGCTGGCCGCTGACCACTTCCGCTACTTCGCCGGTTGCATCCGCGCCCAGGAAGGCAGCAGCGCCGAAATCAACGAACACACTGCCGCCTATCACTTCCACGAGCCGCTGGGGGTGGTCGGCCAGATCATCCCGTGGAACTTCCCGCTGCTGATGGCCGCCTGGAAACTCGCGCCGGCCCTGGCCGCCGGTAACTGCGTGGTGCTCAAGCCTGCCGAGCAAACCCCGCTGGGCATCAACGTGCTGATGGAACTGATCGGCGACCTGCTGCCGCCGGGCGTACTGAACGTGGTGCACGGCTACGGCAAAGAAGCCGGCGAAGCCCTGGCCACCAGCAAGCGCATCGCCAAGATCGCCTTCACCGGCTCCACGCCAGTGGGCTCGCACATCATGCATGCGGCCGCCGAGAACATCATTCCGTCCACCGTCGAGCTGGGCGGCAAGTCGCCGAACATCTTCTTCGCCGACATCATGAAAGCCGAACCGCAATTCATCGAGAAAGCCGCCGAAGGTTTGGTGCTGGCGTTCTTCAACCAGGGCGAAGTGTGCACCTGCCCTTCCCGCGCACTGGTGGAAGAGTCGATCTACGACGATTTCATGAAAGTGGTGATGAAGAAGGTCGAGTCGATCAAACGTGGCGACCCGCTGGACACCGACACCATGGTCGGCGCCCAGGCGTCCGAGCAGCAGTTCGACAAGATTTTGTCCTACCTCGAAATCGCCAAGGGCGAAGGCGCCGAGTTGCTGACCGGCGGCAAAGTCGAGAAGTTGACTGGCGATCTGGCCACCGGCTATTACATCCAGCCCACCCTGCTCAAAGGCACCAACAAGATGCGGGTGTTCCAGGAAGAAATCTTTGGCCCGGTGGTGAGCATCACCACGTTCAAGGATGAAGCCGAAGCCCTGGCGATCGCCAACGACACCGAGTTCGGCCTGGGTGCCGGCCTGTGGACCCGCGACATCAACCGCGCGTACCGCATGGGCCGGGCGATCAAGGCCGGGCGTGTGTGGACCAACTGCTATCACCTGTACCCGGCGCATGCCGCGTTCGGCGGTTACAAGAAATCCGGTGTGGGCCGTGAGACTCACAAGATGATGCTTGATCACTATCAGCAGACCAAAAACCTGCTGGTGAGCTACGACATCAACCCGCTGGGCTTCTTCTAACTCACAACCCGCTCCCACATTTGAAATGCGATAAAAATGTGGGAGCGGGCTTGCTCGCGAATGCGGTGTATCAGTTACTGAGTTTTCAACTGACCCACCGCATTCGCGAGCAAGCCCGCTCCCACACTTGATCTTCACAAGACCTTGCTACTCATTCGGCTTACTTAAGTAAGCCGGGATAAAACAATAAGAAAGGGATTCCATCATGCCCAGCGAACCGAATGGCGCTCCGGCGTCCGGGTCTTCCGTCGACTTCGAAAAAGTCGGCACCGAATACTTCCAACAACGGGAACTGAAAAAAGGCGCTGCCGGCTGGGTGCTTCTGGTCGGTCTCGGGGTTGCCTACGTGATCTCCGGCGACTACGCCGGCTGGAACTTCGGCCTGGCCCAAGGTGGCTGGGGCGGCATGTTCCTCGCCACACTGCTGATGGCCACCATGTACCTGTGCATGTGTTTCTCCCTGGCCGAACTGTCTTCCATGATTCCTACCGCCGGCGGCGGCTACGGCTTTGCCCGCAGCGCGTTCGGCCCCTGGGGTGGGTTCCTCACCGGCACCGCGATCCTGATCGAATACGCCATCGCCCCCGCCGCCATCGCGGTGTTTATCGGCGCCTATTGCGAATCGCTGTTCGGCATTGGCGGCTGGATGATCTACCTGGCGTTCTACATCATCTTTATTGGCATCCACATCTTCGGGGTGGGTGAAGCGCTGAAGCTGATGTTTGTGATTACCGCCGTCGCCGCGATTGCCCTGGGTGTATTCCTGGTGTCGATGGTGCCGCACTTCAGTGTCGCCAACCTGCTGGATATTCCAGTGACCGAGGCCAAGGGCGCCAGTAGCTTCCTGCCGTTCGGCTATGTGGGCGTGTGGGCGGCGATTCCCTATGCCATCTGGTTTTTCCTGGCGGTCGAAGGCGTGCCCCTGGCCGCCGAAGAAACCAAAAACCCCAAACGCGACCTGCCCCGCGGCCTGATCGGCGCCATAGTGGTGCTGACCAGCTTCGCCCTGCTGATTCTGGTGATCGCCCCGGGCGGTGCCGGTGCCTATGCGCTGATGGCGTCGGGCAATCCGCTGGTGGAAGCGTTGTCCAAAGCCTATGGCGGTTCCACCTGGATGGGCCACTTCGTCAATCTGGTGGGCCTGGCCGGGCTGATCGCGAGTTTCTTCTCGATCATCTACGCCTACTCCCGGCAGATCTTCGCCCTGTCCCGCGCCGGCTACCTCCCGCGCAAGCTGTCGCAGACCAATAAAAGCAAGGCGCCGGTCCTGGCCCTGGTGATCCCCGGCATCATCGGGTTTGGCCTGTCGCTGACCGGCCAGGGTGATTTGCTGATCCTGGTGGCCGTGTTCGGCGCGACCATTTCCTACGTGCTGATGATGGCCGCGCACATCACCTTGCGCATCCGCCGCCCCAAAATGGATCGCCCTTACCGCACACCGGGCGGCATCTTCACCTCGGGCGTCGCCCTGGTACTGGCCTGCATCGCTGTTGTGGCGGGCTTTCTGGTGGATCCGCGCGTGGTCATTGGCGCCGCGGTCATCTATGGAGTATTAATTGCTTACTTTGCTTTCTACAGTCGGCATCACTTGGTAGCAGGCACGCCGGAAGAAGAGTTTGCGGCGATCCAGGCCGCAGAGGCCGCCTTGCACTAAACGCCGTAAACCTCGGTGCGGGGGCTTTACTCACATTCTGCCCGCACCGACAAGGAGACTCTGTATGGCAAGCTTTTCCCACGCGGTAGGCGCATTGACCTACCGCTTCGACAGCCTCAAGGACGTGATGGCCAAGGCCAGCCCGGCGCGCTCCGGGGACTTCCTCGCCGGTGTGGCCGCGCAGAACGACGGTGAGCGGGTGGCCGCGCAAATGGCCCTGGCCAATATTCCGTTGAAGCACTTTCTTGAAGAAGTGTTGATCCCGTACGAAAGCGACGAGGTCACCCGGCTGATTATCGACACTCATGATAAACAGGCGTTTTCCGTGGTCAGCCACCTGACCGTCGGGGGTTTACGGGATTGGCTGCTCAGCGACGCGGCCGACGAACAAAGCCTGCGCGCCCTGGCACCCGGGCTGACACCGGAAATGGCCGCCGCCGTGTCGAAGATCATGCGTGTGCAGGACCTGGTACTGGTGGCGCAGAAGATCCGCGTCGTCACACAGTTTCGCGGCACGATGGGGCTGCGCGGGCGCCTGTCCACCCGCCTGCAACCCAACCACCCTACCGATGAACCGGCGGGCATCGCCGCCAGCATTCTCGACGGACTGCTCTACGGCAACGGCGACGCGATGATCGGCATCAACCCGGCCACCGACAGCATCGCCTCGATCTGCGCCATGCTGGAAATGCTCGACGCGATCATCCAGCGCTACGAGATTCCGACCCAGGCCTGCGTGCTGACCCACGTCACCACCTCCATCGAAGCCATCAACCGTGGCGTACCGCTGGACCTGGTGTTCCAGTCAATCGCCGGCACCGAAGCGGCCAACGCCAGTTTCGGCATCAGCCTGAGCCTGTTGCAGGAAGGCTACGACGCCGGCCTGAGCCTGAATCGCGGTACCCTCGGGCAAAACCTGATGTACTTCGAAACCGGCCAAGGCAGCGCCTTGTCGGCCAACGCGCACTTTGGTGTCGACCAGCAAACCTGCGAAACCCGCGCCTATGCAGTGGCCCGGCACTTCAAACCGTTTTTGGTGAACACCGTGGTCGGTTTTATCGGCCCCGAGTACCTGTACAACGGCAAGCAGATCATCCGCGCCGGCCTCGAAGACCACTTCTGCGGCAAGCTGCTGGGCGTGCCGATGGGGTGCGACATCTGCTACACCAACCACGCCGAAGCCGACCAGGACGACATGGACACCCTGCTCACCCTGCTGGGCGTGGCCGGGATCAATTTCATCATGGGCATCCCGGGCTCCGACGACATCATGCTCAACTACCAAACCACCTCGTTCCACGACGCGCTCTACGCCCGGCAAACATTGGGTTTAAAGCCGGCGCCGGAGTTTGAACAGTGGCTGGCAAAAATGGGCATCTTCACGCAAGCCGACGGCAAGGTGCACTTCGGCAACAGCCTGCCACCGGCATTCCGCCACGCCTTGGCGCAATTGGGATGAAGAAGGAACCGCCTGTGCACATCGACACCCCGGAAAACAACGTGGACAACCCGTGGCTTGAGTTGCGGCGCCTGACCCCGGCGCGGATTGCCCTGGGCCGTACCGGCACCAGCATGCCTACTGGCGCGCAACTGGATTTCCAGTTCGCCCACGCCCAGGCGCGGGACGCCGTACACCTGCCGTTTGATCATGTAGGACTCAGCAGCCAACTGGCCGAACGTGGCCGCGACAGCCTGCTGTTGCACAGCGCCGCCGTCGACCGTCACAGCTACCTGCAACGCCCGGACCTTGGGCGGCGCCTCAGTGATGAATCGGCCCAGGTCCTGCGGGACTACGCCGCAGCCAACCCGGGCGGCGTGGACCTGGCGGTGGTGGTGGCCGATGGCTTGTCGGCGCTGGCGGTGCATAAACATACGTTGCCGTTTCTTACACGCATGGAGGAACAAACCCACGCGGAAGGTTGGTCGCTGTCGCCGGTGATTCTGGTGGAACAGGGCCGCGTGGCCGTGGCGGATGAAGTCGGCCAGCTGCTGGGGGCGAAGATGGTGGTGATCCTGATCGGCGAGCGGCCGGGGCTCAGTTCGCCGGACAGCCTGGGCCTGTATTTCACCTACAACCCCAAGGTCGGCCTCACCGATGCGTACCGTAACTGCATCTCCAATGTGCGCCAGGAAGGCTTGAGCTACGGCATGGCCGCTCACCGCTTGCTTTACTTGATGCGCGAGGCCTGTCGTCGGCAGTTGTCGGGGGTCAACCTCAAGGATGAAGCCCAGGTACAAACCCTCGAGTCGGATGATCCCGACCTGATGAAAGGCAACTTCCTGCTCAGCCCGCCGAAGGACTGATCCCAGCACGATTGCGCTTTTTCTCCGCTTTAGGCAGCATCGAAACACGGCCGCGTGTGTGGTCATCCCCCATTTGGAAGTTGAGGCCTGGCATGCGGATAACTCAAGCGACCCTGGAACACCTGGACCTGTTAACCCCGCTTTTCGTCAAATACCGCGAGTTCTACGGCGCGCTGCCCTTCCCTGATTCGAGCCGCGCCTTCCTGGAAAAACGCCTGCGCCGCAAGGAATCCGTGATCTATCTGGCGCTGGCCGACGATGACGACAAGAAGCTGCTCGGTTTCTGCCAGCTGTATCCGAGCTACTCCTCTCTATCGTTGAAACGCGTATGGATCCTCAACGACATCTACGTGGCCGAAGACGCGCGCCGACAGTTGGTGGCCGACAACCTGATGCGCACTGCGAAGAAGATGGCCAAGGAAACCCATGCCGTGCGCTTGCGTGTCTCCACCAGCAGCGACAACCAGGTGGCGCAGAAAACCTACGAGTCCATTGGTTTTCGGGAAGACACCGAGTTCAAAAACTACGTGCTGCCCATCAGCGATGACTGACATCTATTAACCAAACCTCATGCATCGGTTGTGGGAGCCCCCTCCCACACTGACTCTGTGTCTACAATAAGATCGATGTCGCGACATCCCCCGCTACAAAACCAACACGCTTTTCACGACTCTATCCGTATAATGCGGACCTTTCAGGGTCGTAAGAAACAAGACACAACCTTGTAGCCCTTATTACCCGAAGCCTCCGCACAGGCCCGCTGAGCCAGGCCATTCACACAGGTGCCATCCATGGATTTCAACCCGCTCGACCTTATCCTGCATCTCGACGTGTACCTCGACATGCTGGTGAGAAACTACGGAGTGTGGATCTACGCCATTCTGTTCCTGGTTATCTTTTGCGAAACAGGCCTGGTGGTCATGCCCTTCCTGCCGGGCGATTCCTTACTGTTCATCGCCGGTGCTGTTGCAGCGGGCGGCGGCATGGACCCGATATTGCTGGGCGGCCTGCTGATGCTCGCGGCCATCCTGGGTGACAGTACCAACTACGTGATCGGACGAACGGCCGGGGAACGCTTGTTCAGCAACCCCAACTCGAAGATCTTCCGCCGCGACTACCTGCAAAAAACCCACGACTTCTACGACAAGCACGGCGGCAAAACCGTGACCCTGGCGCGCTTCCTGCCGATCCTGCGCACGTTTGCACCGTTCGTCGCCGGTATCGCAAAAATGCCTTACCCGCGCTTCTTCGGTTTCAGCGTGTTCGGCACCGTCCTCTGGGTCGGCGGCCTGGTAACCCTGGGCTACTTCTTCGGCAACGTGCCGTTCATCAAGAAAAACCTGTCGCTGCTGGTGGTCTTCATCATCCTGCTGTCGCTGGTACCGATGATCATCGGCGTGTTCCGCAGCCGCTTTGGCCGCAATTCCACCGAAGCCAAGCCGCAGTAACCTGCGATGTGGTCCCTCAGCGCCTGGCGTCGCCGGCGCCTGCTGGCCAAGCACCCGATTGCCGATGAAACGTGGCAGCGGGTGCGCCATCACCTGACCTTCCTCGACGGCATCACTGCCGAGCAGGACCAGTGGCTGCGGGAAGCCTGCGTGGTGTTCCTCGCCGAAAAACACCTCACCGCCCTGCCCGGCGTCGAACTGCACCAGGAACAACGCCTGCTGCTCGCCGCCCAGGCACAACTGCCGCTGATGAACCTTGGCGACCTCGACTGGTACCAGGGTTTCCACGAGATCGTGCTGTACCCCGACGACTTCCTCAGCCCCCAGCGCCATCGGGACGCCAGCGGCGTGGAACACGAGTGGGACGGCGAGCACAGCGGCGAAGCCTGGCAGCAAGGCCCGGTGATCCTCGCCTGGCCCGGCGTGCTGGCCAGCGGCAACTGGGAAGGCTACAACCTGGTGATCCACGAACTGGCCCACAAGCTGGACATGCTCAACGGCGACGCCAACGGCCTGCCGCCGTTGCACCACGACATGCGCGTGCAGGAATGGGCCAGCGTCATGCAAAGCGCCTTCGATGACCTCAACCGCCAGCTCGACCGCAATCCAGACGCCGAGACTGCCATCGACCCCTACGCCGCGGAAAACCCGGCCGAGTTCTTTGCCGTCACCAGCGAATATTTCTTCAGTGCCCCGGATTTACTGGTCAGCACTTATCCACAGGTGTACGAACAACTGAGCCACTTCTACCGCCAGGATCCCCTGGCGCGCCTGCACCAACTGCAGGCCGCCGACGTGCGGTATCAGACTGAACGCCAAGCGCCGTACGACGTCTGACGCATGGCATCGGCGTCAGAATATGCCTATAATCGCCGCCACTTTTAGGCCAATCCGGCCATGTTCCATGGCCAACTACGGGGGCAACGCCCAATGAGCTACAGCAAGATTCCGGCTGGCAAAGACCTGCCGAACGACATCTACGTCGCCATCGAGATTCCGGCCAACCACGCGCCGATCAAATACGAAATCGACAAAGACAGCGACTGCCTGTTCGTTGACCGTTTCATGGCCACCCCGATGTTCTATCCGGCCAACTACGGTTTCATCCCCAACACCCTGGCAGACGACGGTGACCCCCTCGACGTGCTGGTCGTGACCCCTTACCCGGTGACTCCAGGCTCGGTGATCCGCGCACGCCCGGTCGGCATCCTGAACATGACTGACGACGGCGGCGGCGATGCCAAAGTTATCGCAGTACCACACGACAAGCTGTCCCAGCTGTATGTCGACGTGAAGGAATACACCGATCTGCCGCCACTGCTGCTGGAACAGATCAAACACTTCTTCGAGAACTACAAAGACCTCGAAAAAGGCAAATGGGTGAAGATCGACGGTTGGGGCAACGCAGACGCCGCCCGCGCCGAGATCATGAAGTCGGTCGCTGCCTACAAAGGCTGATACCGCTACTCGCTCTAAAAAAGCCCCGATTAATCGGGGCTTTTTTTGTGGGAAAAATATAAACATACGAGCACTTTAATAAACATATTCACAACAATTGTTTAACTAGCTTAGTTAATCCGTAGAACATTCCCTCATTAAGGAAACACCTACATACGGCGACTCAACGCATGGTTTATTTGATCTATTTTTACGACCAGTAAACTCTGCGTTTATGAATACATCAGGTGATCGCTTAAGAGCGCTATTACGGGAAGTTCATCTTTCCGCTTCCGACTTCGCCAAGAACCGCGATGTTACGCCTCAACACGTAAACAACTGGTTCAAACGCGGCGTCCCCATGGGCCGACTCAACGAGATCGCAGAACTGCTGTGCGTCACCAGCCGTTGGCTGCGTACCGGCGAAGGCCCCAAACATCCACCCGTGAACTACCAACTGGACGGCCCCGATGCAGACCACTCCCACCGTATCGCCAGGGAAAGCACTGGCAACTACATCACCCACCCGGTCTCCGGCCCGGTAAAAATCGACGTGGAGATTCCCCTCCACCCCACCTTCACCTCAACCGAAAGCATCCGCCTCTCCCTGCACGCCCTTGAAAGCATCGGCGTAAGCCCGGAGCGGGCACTCGGTGCCTACATGGTTGGCAACAGCATGATCGACATCATCCAGGACGGAAGTACCCTCGCCATCGATTGTGGCCGCAAACAGATCATCGACGGCGAAATCTACGCGGTAGAGCACGATGGAATGCTAAGGATCAAATACCTCTACAACCGCCCCGGAGGCGGCCTGCGGATGCGCAGCCACAACAGCGCCGAGCATCCGGACGAGTTTTTGACCTACGAACAGCGGCACGAGCAGAACTTTGAGATTCTGGGCTGGGTGTTCTGGTGGGCGACACTGAATAACCGCCGCCCGCCGGTGCCGCTGGATGAGCATTTATTGGGCTACGAAGGCTCTAAATCGGATCTGGAGCTGGGAAATTGAAGTGAATGTGGGTATTATCCGCCGCACATTTGGTAGGGGGTTGGCGTAAAGCCGGTCCGCCCTGCCTGGCGATGCGGAGGAGTTCCCGCTGATGCCCCTTATCACTCAGGCGCGAGTCTGGGTGAACGATTTGAAGGCTGGTGAGGTTTACCAAAAATAAGCTGAACCCGTCCCCGAGAAGCCGGCCACAAGCCGGCTTTTTAATGCCTGGAAGAAAGTCGGGGCGCTAAGTCACCTCACCTCGGCTGCAAACAATCCAACGCCCGATCCACGACCACTTTCGACATCTCCACCAAATGCATCACCGCCCGCTGCGCGCTGTTCAGCGGCTCGGTCGACGCCTGGGCGGTCGCCACGGCGCAATGCAGCAACTCGGCAGCATGGGCCAGAGCATCTTCGAAACTCAGTTCGTCATCTACGGTAAACGGGTTGGGTGAAGGCGGTACTTCAGGTGCTTTGAGGTAGTGATCGATAGCGCGCCGAGTGGCGTCATTGTCGCTGAGTAAGGCTTTACGGAACGTGGGTGGATCGGGGGTAACTTTGACCATGGTAGAACTCCAATCAAACATTTGGAGCCACCACACCTCGCGACTAAACGAAGGCGGCAGCTGTACGCAGGTTAGTCGACCGGTCGATTGGAAACCCGGCGCGCCCGAAGGCGCCCTGCGCACAGCCACCATAAAAGTGCAGGCGAAAAACGGCCTGACTCATGAACTGATCGTGCGCCAATCGAATCCGGGCGACTAAACCCGATCACTGAATAAGCAGTGACGGAACGCAGACTAGTCGCGGGATTTTGCTGGCGCAAGCGCTTGGAATTCTCTAGGAAACGTCCTGCAAATGAAAGGGATCAGTCTTCCTGGCCATTCCCAATCACGGCATCTTCTTGACTCTCCCCCTAAGGTCACACCTCACCCTGAAACCCCAACTTTCAGGACCCCACCGCCATGAGCCAACGCATCCTGGTCATCCTCGGCCACCCTTCCCGCACCAGCTTCTGCTCTGCCCTCACCGACACCTACATCACCAGCGCCAAAGCCGCAGGCCACGAAGTACGCGTCCTGCGCCTGGGCGACCTGGCTTTCGATCCCATCCTCCACAACGGCTACAACCAAACCCAGCCCCTGGAACCCGACCTGCTCAACGCTCAAGCCGACATCCTGTGGGCCAATCACCTGACGTTTGTTTTCCCCATCTGGTGGGGTGGCATTCCGGCATTGATGAAGGGTTTTATCGATCGGATTTTCCTGTCTGGTTTCGCCTTCAAATACCGCAAAGGCAAGGCCTTCCCCGACAAACTCCTGAAGGGCCGAACCGCGCATTTGCTGGTGACCCTGGACACACCGCCGTGGTATTACAGGTGGTTCTACCGCATGCCCGCGCTGCATCAGATGCGCAAGACGACGCTGGCGTTTTGTGGCATCCAGCCGATCAAGACATTGCAGTTCGGGCCGGTGTTGGGCTCTACGCCAGCACAGCGGGAACAGTGGCTGAAACGGGTCGGCGCACTCTTTGGGAAAAGGACTTTTCATGTACATCGGCAAAGCCGCGCAGTTGTCGGGCACCACGATCAAGGCGATTCGTCACTATGAGGCCATCGGCCTGTTGCCGCCGCCGCAGCGGGAAGGTCGTTATCGCATTTATTCCCCGCAGAGCGTCGAGCTGCTGAGTTTTATCAAGTGCGCCCAGCAGTTGGGTTTCAAGCTCAAGGAGTTGCAGGTGATTCTGCGCGGGTACCAGGGTGATGAGCTGCCCTGGCAGCGGGCTAATCGGGCCATTGCAGAGAAGAAGCAACAGTTGGTCTGTCAGATCGAGGTCTTGCAGCGCGTGCATGCAGGCCTGGTTGCGTTTGAAGAGAGTCGCGAGGGTGTATCAGATTTTTGTCTGCCGGCTGATGACGGCCCGCCATAAGGCAAGCCGCCGGGTATTACATGAGCGTGATGTCTCAACCCACGACCGTAAACTCAGCTTCGATCACCTCTCCCATCGCTCGCCATGCGTGAAACCGCTGACGCTGTTCTTTACGTTGAGCCACGTCGCGTTTTACGCCCTCTACCGTTGCTGTCAGCTCGACAAAGTCTGCAAAGAAAGTTTCGGTGAATTTCGGGCTGTTGATCAGCGCCAGTAATTCACTGCGCTGGGTCTCGAAGTTCTTCACCATCTGGTCGAGTGCTTCGCGAAAGGCCCGTTCGCGCTTGGCTTGTTCCCAGGTATCCCAGGCTTCCATCGCGAGGCCAACCACCGCCAGTGCACCGTTGAGGCCTTTGGCAAGGTTGACGGCGCCCCACGGTTTGAATTTGAGCATTTTGCCCAAGTCCAGGCCGACGATTTTGGCGGCACTGACAAGACCGTCCCGGGTGGCGAGGATGGTGCCATTATTGATCAGGTTACTTTTGAGTACGTAGTCCAAACCTTGCTTGCCAAAGACTTTGACCGCGCTGTTGAAGTGATTGACCTCGGCGTCAAAGCCTACTTTCATCTTGCTGACTTCAAGCGTCACGGCCCGTAGTTGACGCTCAAATTCGTTTTGCAGGCGAGTGGTCACCATGACGCCTTCACTGCCGACTTCACGCTCGAAAAAGTCAGTGAACGTTTCCTGACTGAGACCCTTGGCCTGCAGGATCAGGTCGGCGAAATACTCACCCACGAACTGACGCAGGTTACCGCGCACGTCACCAATCTGCGCCTCGGTAGAGGTCAATTGTTTTTCCAGGCGCAGGCTCATGGTGATCAGCTTATCCACCTCCTCACCGATCTTTTCATCGTTCTGGACCGCGACGGGCAGTTGCTTGTCGAGTACGTCCCGAATGACGCTGTTCTTGGCCTCTTCTACGATTGCGATCGCACCGCCGTTGTCCTTGATCTTGCGCAACGTCGCGTCTTGCAGTGTGCCAATGTGGGAAAGAACCTTGAACTCATCCAGGTTGTCCAGCCAGTACTCGGTGCCTCGGTCAAAGGGGTTGGCGGCCACCGCAATGATTGCCAGGGCATCGGCCTCGCTTGGGGTGAGGCTGATCAAGTCGCGTAGCCGCTCGGTGACATTGCGTTGCTTGATCTTGAGGTTGCTCTGGTACTCCGCTTCATCCTCCACATCCACCACTTCATCAAACCGACTGAGTACAAAAACCGTACGCGGCAACAGGTTCAAGGTTCGGAACAACCACGTCAGGTCTTCCTTGTGGCTTTCCTTGATCGGGTTGGTGGAGTTCATCACGTACAGCACCAGGTGCGCTTCGCTGACGTACTTTTTGGTGATGTCTTTGTACTTTTCGATAGAGTCGGTTTCAGCGTTGAACTGCTCTTTAAAACCGAATAAACCTGGGGTATCGATCAACACAAATTCTGAACTGACGTCATAGACTTTGACTTCGTTGGACGACTCCTGATGGCTGATATTCATGCTGGACTTATCCAGCTTCTCCATCCAGGCCGCGGCAATGGACGTCTTGCCTTCGGAAAAACCACCCACCAGGGCGATTTTCAGTTTATCGCCGGCAACGCCCTCGATAGCAGTTTGCAACTTGGCCTTGAGGTTCTGATCAATCTGTACCCCAACGCTTTCGCCCTGCTGGAGAAAAGCCTGGAGTTTCTCGAGAATTGCCAGCGCCCGAGTCTGCTGCGCCTTGAATGCACCTAGTGTCTTTTCCATTATTTGGCACCTGCTAATTCGATTTTGGTGGACAGTTTGTTCAGCTCAGCGATGGACTTGACCAGCGTATTGTTGATTTCACTGACTTGGCGCACCGGCTCGGCCAGGGCGTCCTTGAGGCCTTCGACTTTCTTTTCCAGTTCAGGAAAGGCATCGGCCAGGCTATCGCGCATGGACTGGCGCAGTTGCGCAGTGATCTTGTCGAGGTTCTCGTCAACCGACTTACGATGCTGAGCCATTTTGTAATCGCTGCTGAAAAAGCCGATGACTGCCTTGCCCGCGCCGAACAGCACCCCGGCGATACCCAATGCCAGGATCACCCAGCCTGCCGGATTCCAGAACAACAGCGCTCCGCTGCCCAGCGTGATCAGCAAGTTCTTGACTTTGAGGCCATTGTCGATGTCGATCTTCAAGTCAAACTTGGTGTCCATCCGGCCGACTCGCACCTTTGCGTAAGCTTCCAGCAACTCACTGGCATACTGTTGGAAGCGCTCGATGACGTCGGCGATATCCGCCTGGAAGCGTTGCAGCTCAGCCTCCATTTTCTTCGGCAACTGCGCTTCAAGAGTGGCTTGGCCTTCCTGTATCAGGGTTTCGAACGCTGCCTTGAAGCTGTCATTGCTGATGTCACGTTCAATACGTTCGTAAATATGACGCCGAACCGTATTTTTAAACGTGTTGATCGCTTGCTCACCCTGAGTTTCCAGGCGGGTTTTCAAGCCTTTGAGGCTGATGTCCAACTGGTCGCAAGACCCCTTCACATCCTCTTTCAAACGATCCCGCAGGGGCATGAATGATTGGAGGCGCAGCGTGTCGAACTCGTCCTTGGCATTCATGACCACCTGATTGGCCTTATTGAAGTTTGAGCGCCGGATCTTGTGTTTGTAATCGCTTACCAAGTCACCCGTCAGGACCTGATGGAACTGCTGGATATTGGTTTTATGCAGCACCTCATCCATCGTGAAGTTAGCGAGAAACTTGGCCTTGTTCTTGGCATGAGGAGAACCGGGCGGCAGGCAATCGGCAACGGCCAGGAAGGCAGGCTGTGCGCTCAGGGGAATAACCTTTTGGTAGTTATCACCCAGTTGCTCGCTCATTTTTCTGTTCAGGTCGTCCAGGCTGGCCAATTCGTCTGCACTTACCAAATCGCCTCTTAGCATCATCGGGTTAGTCACACGCTTATTGAACAACGTCCAGACTTCAGTTTGTGCCCCCAAATGCTCTTTGATTTTTTCCAGGGTTCCCTTGTTGGCACCCTCGCCCTTCTGTGGCGCTGCGGCTTTGCCTGTTACATAAAAAACCGCGTGGGCCTTGCGTACCGCCGACCAAATACTGTCGATGACCTTAGCTTCCTTGCCTTCAATACCTGGCACATCAAGCAAGACGAATTGTTGCCCCCCGGAGCGAAACTCGTAACCCTGGGTATCGAGGGTGAAATCAGAACTGCCATTGCCGATGATCCCACCGTCGGCGAAGGCATCCAGCTGGTTCAGTTGCTGCTCAAGGCGCGTGCGCTCAAGCTCGGCCTCACCTTTTTGTTGCTGGGCTTCGCGTTGCTGTTTCTTGAGGTGCTCAACCGCGGCGATACCTTCAGCTTCTGCAGCATCAAGGGCCAATGCGCTGCGCGCCTGTTGATGCTCTTCCGGCAGCTTGCGAAACATGCTCAGCAGTTTCTGCCAAAGTGAAGCGCTTGCTTTCTTGTCTGCCACCTGCTGCTGCAGGCGAGAGACTTCATCCACAAGTACGCCACGGCGATCATCGTGAAAGCGCACCAGTTCAGCGAGTTTGGACTCCAGATCAGCCAGCAACAGTTCACTGTCCTGGCTCGACTTCAGTAAGGCTGCGAAGTTTTCTTCAGTCAAACCGGCCTTCACCTGCAGGGCTTTATATTGCTCCTGGGTTTCAACTTTGCTGCGCTCTTTAAGCATTATCCGCAGCGTTTCAATGATCGTGGACTTTCCGGCATTGGTTTCACCATAGAAAGCGATGGTGAACTTGTCCCACTCGGCGCTCCCTTCCAGCGCAGCAATGTGTTGATTGATTTCTGCCTGAAATTGCCCCAGCACTTCACGAGTTTGGCTCTGCGCCTTGGACACTTGTTCATCTGTCGACGATGCTCCGAGTTTTTTTAAAATCTCATCGACTTCACGAGCCACGCTCGAATAAATGTGCTTCGGGGATTCCAAATCAATACTCATCAGAGCTCTCATCGTTTTATTGAAAGAATGTCGAATCTCGCGGCAGTAACCCGCTAATGATCAATGACGTGATCACAGGATTACCGCCTTGCCGTCTGGCGAACAGGGCAACGGAGGAATAAGTCCAAAGGGTAGGGAGACACGAGAAACTCCTTCTTCCGTCATCACGCTGTTTTCAGAATCCATCCAAGCGTCGAGGTGCGAAAACCCGGTCCAGCGCCTTGTAAAAACACTGAGCAGCGCAGGCGCACGCGAATTTCGCCGAGGGATGCTACTTGAAGAGGTGGCGATTAGCCATCCGACTAAGGCATGCCCCTCACTCAAGGGCCACTTACTCCGTCGGGGTAGAGACCATCGTCAACTCTGCCACCCGCGCCCTTTCCGCCCGCAACGCCCGCTTCAACTCACGATTCTCCATCTCCCGGATCTTCGCCCAGCGTGTCGCGGTGCGACAGCCCATCACAAACTTCCAGATCTCCCGCAGCCGCAGATACTGCATCAACAGCACCAGCAGAATCACACCGATCAACACCAACGCACCTGTCGAAATCAACTCCGACATACCCATGTCCTTTTTCCTTTTTTTAGCTCCGAGCAATCTCGAAGACAGCCACACGATATGTAGCCTTTAATTACAGGTCCATACTGTGGACAGATACAGGTAAAGTAATGGCACACATGGGAGGGGTCATGAAACGCAAGCAATCCATTGAGCAAGTACGTTGGGACCTGGCACTTCGCTATCGCTTGATCGAGACAGTCGCCTGGTGGGAAGGGCGCCTGACCACGGGGCACTTGATCCAGAGCTTCGGCATCAGCCGGCAGCAGGCGTCGAAGGACATCAACACGTACATCAACGAGCATGCGCCCCGAAACTTGACATATGACAAGCAGCTCAAGGGCTATGTCCCGAGCAAACTGTTCAAGCCAAGGTTCATCGACGACAGCGCCAGCGCCTATTTGCACCTGCTCTACCAGAACAATGAACGAGCGCCGCACATTGAAGGGCTGGCGCTGGCCTATGCCCATACCAAGGTGCTGGAGGTGCCCGACCGCACCATTCGCCCGCAAATTTTGCGTCCGCTGCTCAAGGCTTGCCGCGAAGGGCTACGCCTGGAAACCGAGTACGTTTCCCTGGCCAACCCGGAGCCGGAGATTCGCCTGATTGCACCTCATACCTTGGTGTACACCGGCATGCGCTGGCATGTACGGGCCTACTGCGAGAAGAACCGCAAGTACCGCGACTTTGTGCTCAGCCGCCTGAGGGGTGAACCGGAGTTGCTGGATAAGTCAGAAAACCTGATCGGCGAGGATACGGTGTGGGAAACCGCAGTGGACCTGGTGATTGCACCGGATCAGCGATTGTCACCGACCCAGCGGGCGATCATCGAGACGGACTTCGGCATGGTCGACGGGCAGTTGGTAATCCCGAGTCGCCAGGCGCTGGTGAAATATGTCCTGCAGCGTTATCAGATCGATCCGAAGAACCTGGACCCTAAACCCGAAGCCCAACAGATCGTGGTGAAGAACCTGCAAGAGCTGAAACCGTGGCTCTACGATTGATCGCCACGGGTTCCTTCCCAGCGCAATGCTGGGGGGGGGGGAATCGCTGCAGTCAATGAGCTGAATCGCCGTTTTACGTAGTGCCGGGCAGTAGCTCGTCACGGAAAAAATCTTCCTCCTCGTAAGCCCAATCTGATTTTCCGGACCACTCGTCCAGGCCCCATTTTGCTGTTGCAGACTCCGACGCCTCCCCTTTGCAGAGACGTCATGGATGACTGCTTCTTCGTCCCACATTGCCCATATCGAACACGAACTGGATGCCTTTCATCAGAGCCTGGCGGTGTATCGCCAGCAGGTGGGCGCCTGGTATTCGCAAGCGCTGGATAAGGTCAGCCATGCAGCGGATTTGCCGTCGTTGCTGGGAATGGACCGGATCATTCGGGTGGGAGATTCGAGCAAGTCGGTGAGCGTGACCGATGACCACTTCTCGACAGTGGTGCGCTGTGAGGCCAGTGGCGTACTGGAGATCGAGAGCAAGTTCGAGTCGGTGTATGACGTGCCGCTGGGAGGCATCCCGGTTGAGGTGATTGGGCTGGACGACGGCAGTTCAACCGTCGTCATGCTCGATGAACAGGGGAAAGGCTTTCACCATTGTGTGGCCGGCCAGCGTTACCGGATACGGGTGCAAGGCGGTGTTTCGGACGAGCAGGTCGAGGCGCTGTTTTCGTCTTACGACGGTTTGACCGCGGACCTGGAAAGCTGGCTTCGCAAGCAATGGGGTGGTTTCCGGCCGCACTGGGAAAGGTCCACTTCAAGCGCGATTGGCAATGGCGTGCTGGCGGGAAGTTGGGCGGCGATCACCGGGGTGTGGGACGCCATCAAGCAGGTGCAGGAGATTTTCAAGGACCCCGGCAAGCTGTTTGAAAGCCTGGGGGCGACAGCCAGCGAATTGATGGAGCTGGCTCGCACTGCGCCAAAGGTCATGGAACAGGCAATGCTGCTGGCCAGCGATGAGGCGGCGCTGTACCTGATGTTGCGCACAGCGATGATCTGGCTGTCGGCGTTGCCCCCCAGTGAAGTTGCCGGGAGTACCGCCGAGGCGCTGGCCGGTTTTGTGGTGTCGTTGCTGATCGACTTGTTGGTGGCAGCTTTGCTGACGGTTGTTTTGCCGGCGGCGGGCATCGCGTATCTGAGTTCGCGTGCACTCAGGTATGGCGCTCGGATTGTTGAGGCAGCCATTGAGTTTGTGAAGGGTATTTTCGGCGTTCTCCAGAGCTTTATGGCGGCAGTGAATCGCTATAAGGCCGTAGCGGTTCGGGGCGCTGTGGAGGGGTTGAAAAAAGGTGGGGTGCAGATGCGCTGGGGGCCGCGTCAGAACACGGCGGTTCGACAGGGAGCGTATGTGGATGATGCCCCGGCTTCGGCGAAAAACCCCAATGGGGATGCGTCGGCTTGTGCAGTAGATACCTGTAAAAACGGCTGCCCGGTGTCGATGGTTACAGGTGAGGAACTGCTGACCCTCACCGATGGCTCGTTGGAGGGTGTGCTGCCATTTGCCTGGACGCGGTTGTATCGCAGCAGTGCCGTGGAAGTGGATTGCGGGTTGGGGTTTGGCTGGAGTCATTCATTGGCCCAGCGCTTGGTGGTGAGCGGTGAATCGGTGGTTTGGACCGACCACGAGAACCGCAGCACTACCTTTCCCCTGCCCTCTGCTGCACGGCCGGCCATCACCAATAGCCTGGCAGAAGCGGCGATTTATCTGGGCTCG